>JADLHE010000193.1 GCA_020848965.1 Saprospiraceae bacterium | reverse complement strand
TGTAGGGGCTTTTTGCTGCGCAACTTGGTAGTGACGGGCGCATTCCCGCAGGTTTTTGGCTTGCCGGAAGAAGTCGCCCATGAGCGCATTTGTCAGCCAGTCTTCGGGCAGGTGGTCGCCGAAGCCGGGGGAGGTGTACAGGTGCTGGATGGCCATTTCGGGCTGCTGGTACTTGGCCAGCGCATAGGCGTAGCAGAGGTGGTAGTAGTAGCTGGGATTGGTGTCGAGCAACAAATCCAACTGCTCCACGATGCGCTCCCAGTTCGTGAAACGGGGGTGCGGCGCCAGGGTATGCTCCATCAGCACACGGGCCAGCAGGTGGTATTCGTCGGGGTGGTCGGGTTCGCCAGCCTGTTCGTAAAGGGCCACGCCTTGGTCAATCAGCTTTGGGTTCCACTTTGCCCGGTTTTTTTCATCCAAAAACAAGAAGGAAGGCGGCCTGCCCCGTCGTGGCTCAAAGCGGGCGGCCAGCAGGCATAGCACCGACATGGAGGCATAAACGATGGGCTGTTGCGTCGCTGGATTTGACAGCAAAAAACTGCCCATTTGGAAGGCCGTATCGCAAAAGGAACGGCGGGCAAAAATGGTCAGTTCCGAATGCTCGTAGCCATCCATGAACAGCGCATGAATGGTTTCCAGCACCGCTGCCAACCTTTCGCCTAAATCCGCAGTGGACGGCACTTCGCATTGCACGGCATTTTGCTGAAGCAATTCGTGGGCATGGTCGAGCTGCCCCAAAATGGCAAGGTCATCGGAGTGCCGGAAATGCAGTATGTCCTTTTCGGAAAAAGTAAAATTGGCCTTTAAAACCAAGGCTTTGCGCAGCAACAAAGGCAAAGACGGATGGCAGCAGGCAAAAAGCAGTGCCAAACGGTTGTCTTCTAAGGTCTTTTCATCGAAAATGCTCTGAAAAATGGACTCCAATGGATGCCCAAGCTCCACAGCCCGGTTCACTTCGTCGGAAAGTTTGCCGATCATACTCTGTTGCCGCACGGCATCCAAGGTTTTGCGCTGCGCAATGGCGAGGAGGTAGTCCAACGGATTGGAAGGAAGGCGGAACCAAGGTTGTGCAGCGGCTTCTTCAAAGCTTTTGCCGACCAATTCCTGCGCAAGTCCGAGGTTTTGCAAACCGACAATGCGGAGCAGGGCGGCCAAAAGCTGCCGGGCTTCATGCTGGGTCGTTAATTGAACCAGCGGTGTGGCGAGGAGGTGCAGATTTTTCACGATTCGTCTGCCGTTTGTTGGGTCAATGATGGCAAAGGATTTAGCATCCTTGCCGATGTGATATTAGCAGAAAATATCAGACCAAAAACGCACAGGCCTGAACTTTTTTTAGGGTTCCCTCAAAAAAAAATAAAAAAATAGCCTTGGCTGCGGCTCTTTTACAAATGACGCTCCGCATGGTAGCTCGAACGCACGAGCGGCCCACTTTCCACAAAGGCAAAACCACGTTTCAGGCCCTCCTCCTTGTACTCGGCAAACTGGTCGGGATGCACAAACTCAGCTACCTCCAAGTGCATCTTGGTGGGCTGTAGGTATTGCCCAATGGTGAGCACATCGCAGCCATGTTCCCGAAGGTCGTCCATAATTTTGAACATCTCTTCACGGGTTTCGCCAAGGCCAGCCATCACCCCTGATTTGGTGCGCTTGCCGTATTCCTTCGTGCGCTTTATTTGCTCCAGGCTGCGGGCATATTTGGCCTGTGGCCGCACCTTGCGGTAAAGCCGCTCAACCGTTTCCATGTTGTGGCTGACGACCTCTTGCCCACCTTCAATCATGCGCTCTAGTGCTGGCCAATTGGCTTTGGTGTCGGGTATTAGCGTTTCGATGGTGGTGCTCGGCGACATTTCCTTGGTAAGGCGCACGGTCTGGTACCAGATTTCGGCACCACGGTCTGCCAGTTCGTCCCGGTTCACGGAGGTGATGACGGCGTGTTTCACCTGCATGAGCATGATGGCCTCTGCCACCCGTCGTGGCTCATCGGTATCGTACTCCGGCGGGCGGCCCGTTTTCACGGCGCAGAAGGAGCAGGAACGGGTGCAGGTCTTGCCCAAAATCATGAAAGTGGCCGTGCCCTCGCCCCAGCACTCGCCCATATTGGGGCAATTGCCGCTCTGGCAAATGGTGTGCAGGCCGTAGGTGTCCACGAGGCTGCGGACGTGCTTATATTTTTCGCCAATTGGAAGTTTTACCCTCAGCCACTCCGGTTTGCGGCGGCGGGGTTCGGCGGGTTCTGCTATTGGTAGTTCTATCATTCGATTGCGGATTTCGGATTGGGGATTGCGGGCCCAATTCCGAAATCCGAAATCGTAAATCCGCAATCAACGTTACCAACGCTTTCCGAACTGCAAATTTAGGAAAAGGTTGACGAAGAGGAGGTTGTTTTGAACGCCATCCCGTTCAACGAGGATGGGTGCTCTCTTCGCAAAGGCATCCACCATGATGCCGCCCTCGAAAGATTTGAGGTATTCGTCGAAGGCGCCCCAATCGAAATGAACGGCAAAACGGGCATGGGCACCTGGCAGCACGGAGAGTTCGCCCAAGCCTTTGGTCCATGCGGAGGCACCGTGGATAAGCTCTTTGGTTAGGAAGCGGTCGGCGGTATCTTCGGTGTAGCGGGTGGAAAAAGTGGCATTGCCGCCCTCGGTCTTCAACTCGACGTAATAAGGCTTGAGCAGGCCGAGCGTTGCGCCCATTTCATAGGAAATGCCAACTGCCACGCCCTTGTGCTTTGCCTTTTCGGAGAAATATCGTTTGCCGCCCAAGCCAGCCCTCAGCACGAGCAAATTGTTCTGTTTGCCGTATTTATAAGCCCTTGATACGCCGCCACTTATGGTGCTTGCATGGTCGAAACGCTGGCGGTACTCCTTGGCGTGCATGAGTTCGCCCATTTCAAAATGCCAGTATTTTGTCTTGTAGTAGGTCTGCAATTTACCAACGTTGAACCCAAAGCCAAGGCCATGCGTGTGCATCCTGAAGTTTATCGCATACTCCTTGTTGTAGATAAGTCCTTTGGAAGGGTCATCCAGCTGCTTTGGCTGAATGGTTTCTTGCGCCACAAGCAGCTTGGAGCATAGGAAAATGAACAGCAATAGACAGTATTTCTCAGTTCTCATGGCAGACCATTTCTGTGGTTGAAGGCTGGGATTTGGTTTCGACCCCTAAAATTAAGGGATTTTGCAGTGAGAAACGAATGCCAAAATGCTTTTGTTTAAAATCTTTTTTTGGCCGCAGGCCAAAAACCGCACAAATAGCGGGCATTTTCAGTTTTTAAAGCCCCGGTTTACGAGGGTACGGCCAAGGTGGCTTACCTTTGTGGCAAAACAGCACCGCCATGTTCAAAATGCTTTTCTGGGGACTCATAGCCTACGTCGTTTACCGCTATTTTCAGATGAAGGACCAACTCAAGGAAGGCCGACACCGTGAATATATGCAGCAGCACGAAGCCCCCCGTTCAACCAAGGAAACTCCACCCAACACCCGAAAAGACGAAGGCGAATTCATTGATTATGAAGAACTTAAATAAGGAAACTCCCCAAGAAGCAACAGCCGCAACGCCGGCTGACAGTACCCCGCACCAGCCCATCGGCGATTGGGTCATTGCGAAGAACAACCAGTTCATCGCCTTCAACAAGCCAGCGGGCATACCCGTGCAGGCCGACAAGACGGGCGACAAGCCACTGCTCCAACTGGCAGAGATTTACACCAAGTCCAAGCTTTTTCTCGTCCATCGCCTCGACCGCCCCGCTTCGGGCGTCGTCGTTTTTGCGAAGACGAAAACAATGGTTGGTTCGCTGGGCGACCAATTCAAGGAGCGCAGCGTGCACAAAACCTACCTCGCCGTCGTTAAGGACTTGCCGAAGGAGCAGGAAGGCACGCTCCGGCATTTTCTCCAAAAAGATGGGAAAAGCAACCGCTCCGGCGTATCGGACGACGAAGCACTGGGCGATTTGTCGGAACTGAAATACCGGGTGCTGGCCAGCAGCGACAACTACCATTTGTTGGAAGTGCAGCTCATCACGGGCCGCCACCACCAGATTCGGGCGCAATTGGCCGCCATCGGCTGCCCCATCAAAGGCGACGTGAAATACGGCGCCCGCCGGGGCAACCGTGACCGCTCCATCCACTTGCATGCCTGGAAATTGGGCTTCCGCCACCCAGTATCCGGCGAGCAGGTGGCATTGGTGGCCGCCCTCCCCGACGACCCCGTTTGGAACGCCTTCAGCGAGGCCATTGCCAAGCCCAACGACGATGTTCAGCACTAAATTTTTATCAATATGAAGCTATCGAAAACACTTTGCGCATCCGCTGTCCTCTGCTTTTGCCTCCTCGGCTTCGCCAATATTTGTATCGCACAAGTGGCTACATTTCCTCCTATCAATTACCCGCCCACCAAAGCCGATCAGCAGGCGAAAATGGACAAGCAGGCCAAAATTGACACAGCCATCGCTAAGATTTATAGGCTCAAAAAAGGGACGCTGGTGTTCAGGCTGAGCACAGGCTCCAGCACGACCAAGGCCCTGCAAAAACTCATTGACTCGCCGGACGTACTGCCAAAAGACCGAGACCGTTACCAGAAAATGCTGGAAAAGACACGTGCGGAGGTCAGTCTCCAAAACCAAGACCTCATCGCCTCGCTGCGTGAAAAATACAGCTTTTCCAAACTGATTTTCATGCCCGACACCGCCGCTACACGGCTGAAAAACGGCATCCGGGAAGGCATTTTCGTGAACGACAACATGGAGCTAGACCCCACCATTTCATTGGAAGGCGGGTTTCTGGTCAGCTTCTACGGCCATAGCCAATCCGACCTGAACACCAACAATGAGGGCATCAATATCATTGACCATCAATTGCAGAATATCCCCTACCCCTTCCCCAGTTTCGTGGGCCGCACCTCCATCCGGCGCATGTTCGAGGAGTTTTTCAACAAAGCCACCTCCAAAGAGCATTTTGATAAATTGGTGGGGAAGTTCCAGCAGCAGTTGATTGATTTTTATGCGGAGAATGTGGGGGTGGATTGATGCACAGCCGTTTAATTCCCCAAATAACTCCCAATCCTTACCACCTCCGCAAACACCCCAGCCGCCGTCACGGCAGCCCCAGCGCCGGGGCCACGCACCACGAGGGGGCGCTCCTTGTACCTTTCTGTTGTAAAAACAATCATGTTATCGCTGCCGCTCAATGAGTAGAACGGGTGCGAGGCGTCCACTGCCCGCAGGCCAATGGTGGCTTCGTTGCTGGCCTTGTCGAGGCTGGCAATCATGCGCAAAGCCTTTCCTTCGGCGGCGGCATCGGCGGCCATTTGCTCGAAATGGGCATCGGCTTTTTCCAGTTCCTCGAAAAAGGCGTCCACGTTTGGGGCATCCTGTGCGGCCTGTGGCAAAATGGACTTGATGCGCACATCCGAGGCTTCGAGCGGAAGGCCCGCCTCACGGGCGAGGATGAGCAGCTTGCGGCGCACGTCGGCACCGCCGAGGTCGTCACGTGGGTCGGGTTCGGTGTAGCCGAGCCGTTTGGCCTCCCGCACGATGGCGCTGAACGACTGCCCCGGCTTGAAGTTGTTGAAGATGAACGACATCGTGCCGGACAGCACCCCTTCTATTTTCAGGATGCGGTCGCCGCTCGTAATTAGGTCTTCCAGCGTACCGATGACTGGCAGGCCAGCGCCCACGTTCGTTTCGTATAAAAACGGCACGCCACGGCGGGCGGCCACGGCCTTCAAGCGCTGGTACTGCTCGAAGGGGCCACTCGTGGCCTGTTTATTGGGTGTGGAAATGCTGATGCTGCTGCCCAATATTTCCTCGTAAAACTGCGGTAGTTCGGCGCTCGCCGTGTTGTCGAGGAAGATGGACTTGCTCAGGTTCAGCCCCTGCATGCGCTCCACGAACTGGGGCAGGCTGAGTTTTTCGCCCTTTTCCGAAAGCAGTTCCTTCCAGTTGGCGAGGTCAATGCCGTCCTCATCGAAGAGCATTTGCTTGCTGTTTGTCAGCCCGACGATTTTGATTTCGAGGCCCCGTTTTTCCTTTAAAAATGCGGCCTGCTCCCTGATTTGCTCGATGAGCGTGGAGCCGATGAGGCCCACGCCGACCATGAACAGGTGCAGTTCTTTTGTGTCGGAGAGGAAGAACGCCTCATGCAGGGCATTCATCGCCTTGGCCTCGTCAGCAGCAGCGACCACCACCGAAATGTTCAGCTCCGAAGAGCCTTGGGCGATGGCCACCACGTTCACGCCGTTCTTGCCGAGTGCTTGGAACATGCGGCCTGAGATGCCGGGGCGGTAGCGCATATTTTCACCAATAATGGCTATCACGCTCAGGTTTTCCTCGATTTTCAGCGGCTCGACCAGCCCTTTTTCGATTTCGTACTCGAACTCGGCCTCTACCTGTTGCTTGGCCTTTTTGGCCACCTCCGGCGGTATGGCAAAGGTGATGCTGTGCTCCGACGACCCTTGTGTAATCAAAATCACGCTGATGCCCGACTTCGCCAAACTCCCGAACAGCCTGCCCGCAATGCCCGGTACGCCGAACATGCCGCCGCCTTGCAGCGTGAGCATGGCCACTTTGTTTATCGAAGAAATACCAGAGACCGGATGCTCGCTCTGGCTGCTTTTTTCCGAAATATACGTGCCCTCGAAATCGGGGTTGAACGTGTTTTTGATGTAGAGCGGGATGCGCTTTTGCAGGGCCGGTTGCAGCGTTGGCGGATAAATCACCTTGGCCCCGAAATGCGACATTTCCATCGCCTCGGCGTAGGTCATGCGGGGGATGGTGAACGCCTTGCGCACCTTTCGGGGGTCGGCGGTGAGCACCCCGTCCACGTCTGTCCAGATTTCGATGCTGGCGGCGTCCAATCCGGCGGCGATGATGGCGGCGGTGTAATCCGAGCCGCCCCTGCCGAGGGTGGTCGTGAGGCCGTCCGCCGTGGAGCCGATGAATCCCGTTACCACTTGCACCTCCTTGTTTTCGGCGTAGTGCTTCGCAATGAGCGGGTAGGTGGCGGCAAAGTCCACCTTCGCATTGACGAAGTTATCGTTGGTCTTGATGACCTTGCGGGCGTCGAGGAAGCTAGCCGGGATGCCCGCCTGCCGCATGGCCGCAGCGATGATGAACGATGAACTACGCTCGCCGAAGCTCACCACATAGTCCATCGTGCGGGGCGATGCCTCCCGAACGAGGAAGACGCCGCTGAGCATATTGGCCAGCGAGGTGTGGCTGCGCTCCATCTCGGTGGCAATGTGGTATCGGTCTTGGCCACCAACCAAGGCAAAAATGGCATCTTGGTGGCGCTGCGCAAATTTTTCGAAAGCGTCCCGCCAGCTTTCGTCGCCAGCGGCAGCCCGGCGGCTCATATCGAGCAGGCTGTCGGTGACGCCACTGAAGGCAGAGAACACGACGGTGAACTGGTCGCCCCGGTCGTGGTATTTTTTCAGGATGCTGATGAGGCCCTTGATGCGCTCCGGCGTGCCGACGGAGGAACCTCCGAATTTTAGAACTTTCATGCGGTGTGTCGTGGCTAGTGATTAGTGACTGGTGATTAGCTGGCTGGCGTCCTAATCACCAATTTACTAATTACCAATCACTATCGAGAAATCGGTTCTACGTGGTAAGGCGGGCTTGGTTTGGAATGTTTTTAAAAAAGGAAGGCAAAGGTAAGGGGTTTTGGTGCAAGGTCACAAGTTGCCGAGCAATGCTTTCAGTTCTTCGTAGCTGGCCAGTTCGCTCGATTTCTCTACTCGTTTCTGGCCTTTGTAAACGAGGGTGAAGGGGATGGCACCGTCCCATTTTTCACTCACTTTGCCAATCCAAGCATCATAGTCGAGGTCGCCAAGAGCGACGACGTGGTGCTGGAGTTTGCGCTCCGCAACGAAGGGCACCAGCTTTCGCAGAAAGTCCTTGGGGAAGTCCATGCTCACGAGCAGCACCTTGATAGGCTGGCTTGCGGTTTCGGCGATGAGTTTTTCAAAAAAAGGAAGCTCCTCCACGCAGGGTTTGCACCAGGTCGCCCAGAAATTGACGACGTAGGTGGTGTCGTTGGCTTGGTGCAGCAGCGGCTCGAACTCGCCGTAGCTCATGAAAACAGGAAAGGGGATGGAGTCCGCCTCCGCCGTGGCCGTGCTGGCTGGTAGGGTAGTGGCAGGTGCATCGGGCGTTTTTGCGGCGCAACCCAAAAGCGAAAATGAAAAAGGGAAAAGCAAAACAAAAAACACGAACAGATTGACAATCAACGGCTTAATATCTTTTTTATACATCTCAAAACAAATTTAAAGGGCAGCAGCCCCAACAATTTAACAATTTATCAATCCAATAATCACCTGAACCGTACCGCCATCTCCCTCCTGTCTATCGCCTCATTGCCGGGGTCGTCGAAGAGGTAGAAGACGAAGACGGTTCCTTGCCCTTCCTTGCAGAGTGCCACCATTTTGCAGATGGGCGAGTCGGAGAAGGCGGGTTTTGGCGTAAAAATATAGGTCATTCCCCAATCGGCGTTGAAATCACGGCGCAGCGACTGGCTATCGGGCCGAAGGGCGGCTATGATGGCATCGTCGGCGTTGGTGGCTAGGTTCGTGATGGTGATAAAAGTGGAGACATGGGGCATCGTGGAGGCCAAATCCGCTTCGTTCCAAGGCAGCAAGTAGTACCTTATTTCCATGTCTTCGGAGTGGGAACGGATGGCGTGGTGGCAGTTCAGGTACTGGTTTTCGAGCGGCTCGTAGTCCTTGTACCCGGCATCAACTGGCTCCATAAACTCCACGCCCGCCTGTTGGAGCAGTTGAGCGAACTGGGCGGGCTGCGCAAGGCTTTGGGCTGGCGACCATTGCGGTAGCAGACAAAGCAAAACAGCCGTTGCAAAGGAGATAATGATATTTTTCAAGGCCAAGCTTGTCGTTTTATGCAGCCAAAATAAGACAGTTACGATGGTCAATGGTTGTTCCACATCAACCTAATCAACTTTTATCAACCCTTATCAACCCAACCTGCCTTACATTTACCGCTCAAAACACAGCTAATGCGCAAATCCTTCGTCCTTTTCGTTCTGCTTATTTCCTTGAAAACCATTGCCTTGGCGCAATACCAGCCCGTATTCCCTGGCCGCAGTGGGCAGGAGCTATTGGACAGCCTCGTGAAATATTACAAGGCCCCCGTGCTGCTTTCGCAAGCCTTCGCAAGGGATACGCTCTTCGGAAAAATCTACGCCTACCACGACTCGCTCACCTGCGTCTATACGGGCGACCGGATTTACCTCAATCCCACCAAAGACCCCACGCAGGACGCCTTCGACAAGGGCTTCAATACGGAGCATACCTTCCCGCAGAGCCTCGGTGCCATGAATCAGGCCGAGGGCGACATGCACCACCTCTACCCAACCCGGGTGGATGTGAACGCCGACCGGGGCAACCTCCCCTACGCTGAGATCCCCGATGCCCAGACCGACGACTGGTACTACCTCGGCCAACAGCTTTCCAATATCCCCACTTCCAATATCAACCTCTACAGCGAGCGCAAGAGCGGCTTCTTCGAGCCTCGGGAAGACCACAAGGGCAACGTGGCCCGTGCCATGTTCTATTTCTATACCATGTACAAAGGGCAAGCAGATGCCGCCAACCCAACCTTTTTTGACTCGCAGCGACAGACCCTCTGCGCCTGGCACCTCCTCGACCCCGTCAACGAGCCGGAATGGAACCGCACTTGGCTCATCGCTCAGTACCAGAGCGACAAGCCCAACCCTTTCGTGCTCGACTGCACCCTGCCTGAGCGCTGCTATTGCGCCGATTTCAATACGAAATGCACACCAGCCGCTACGGAAGAAGGTGCTGAAAATCAATCGTTTAAGTTTGAATCCATTTCCCCCAACCCCTTGCAAGACTTGGCCGTGCTGCGCTTCACCATGCCCGCTGCGGGCATGGTGCGCTTGTCGGTTTTTGGTGCCTTCGGCAACAAGCTGGACGAACTGGACTTGGGTTGGATGGGCGAAGGCAGGCAGGAGGCCGTTTGGCAGCGGCCAATGGATATAGCGAGTGGGATGTGCTTTTTTAGGTTGGAATTTGAGGGGGCTTTTTTGGTGGG
>JADLHE010000192.1 GCA_020848965.1 Saprospiraceae bacterium | reverse complement strand
TTTTTACTTTTTCTTCAGGCGCTCCAGTACTTCGCCAGTTTTGTCATAGCTGGGGCTGGCGAAGAGCATGCCTGCCGAGGAGCTTTTATCGAAGATGAAATCGTAGCCACGGTCGCTGGCGTAGTCTTCAATGGCAGCGTAAACCCGATCTTGGATGGGCTGCACCAACTCCTTGCGGCGCTGGAAAAGTGCGCCTTCAGGGCCGAATTTCTCCTTTTGGAGTTCCCGCACTTTTTTCTCCATTTCCATGATTTCGTCCTCTTTTTTCTTGCGGGCTTCGTCGCTCATCAGCACCTGTTCGGCTTGGTAGCGGTTGTATTGGCCTTTGATATTGTCGTATTCCTGCGCAATCTCTTGACGCCAAGTGGCAGCCACCCGGTCAAGTTCGTCTTGTGCTTTTTGGTACTCGTCTATGCTTTCGAGAATGACTTTCACGTCCACGTAGGCGATGCGCTGGGCTTCCGTTTTGAATGCGAAGGCTAGCGTGAGCAGCAGTACTAAGAATGTGTTCTTAATCATGATTCGGTAGATTTGATTTTTGATTTCGGTGAATATTCAGAACGCCGTCAAAATTACGTCTTTCCATTCGCCCGTTGAAAATAAAGACGCTTTTGAGGCGGCAATGTAACAACGGGTGAAATCCGGTTCATCGGCGTTAACAGTTGCAACTTGCACAAAATGAACGGATTATGGCCATAGGGAAAGGTTGTTGGTTGCCGACTTTAACGCAGGTTTAACCATTTGAAAGGGTTTGAGGTATGGAGGTATGCAGCTCCGTGCCTAACATACCTCCAAACCTCCAAATCTTCCTACCTCAAAAACCTTCCTACCTCAAAACCCCACCTCTGCCTCCAACTCCCAATTTGCCCGCAGCTCCTCCAGTTTTTTCCGAACGAAGCGCTCTGGTTGGCGATGGAGGTCGTAGCTGCCCGTCGTCCAGCGGCCATTGCGGTCAGTGTCCTCGATGAGTTCAACGGTATAGGTGCCGGGGGGCATCAATGGCAGTTTTACCTCAAAACTGGGAGCATTTGCCACCGTCCAAACTTTTATGGGCGGGGCATCGGGCTTATCGAGCAATTGCACTGCATAGGCTTTGGAAGAATCCAGACCAATGGACTTTAAGGTCAGGGAACCGAAGTCCTTGCGCAGCGAAGCATTGGCTTTTTGTAGAATGGTGTCCGTGTTGCTCAGGCCGAATATGTCCGTCAGGGCGCCGGGCAGCAATTGCAATTGGTACGGAACCCCCTCCTTCCAAGGGTGCTCCACTTGGAGGTTGCGCCTTGCCAGCGAATCAATGCGCAAGCGGGGCTGCACGACGGTCTTGGAGGTGTCTTCCAATAACTTGATATTGGCCGGATTGATGCTGGCAAGCGGTTGGTTGAACTGCATCGTGAGCGGCTGCTCCGGGGCTAGCTTCAAGGGTTGGCCAGTCAGTTTGGAGGCGGTCGTGAGTTTTGCGGCAGCAAGGAATCCTTCACGCAATCCACTTTTTACCAGCACGGTGTCCACGCTCGTGTCTCGTTCTATGAAGATTCGCCAAGTCGTATCCTGCACGGGGTGGTGGTACCAAAGCCGCACGGAGTCTTTCTCATTTTCCAGAAAAACGACCTGCCCCACGCTGTCGAAGCTGACCTTGGCCGCTCGTGGCAACTGGTTGAAACCTAGCGTCACCCGCCCGTATTTTGAGGCGTCTTTGCTCCGCAAAAACAAAGGCTTTTCTTGGGCGAAAAGGCGCAGGTTCACAACTGGCGTGGGGGGCTTGGCCGGGCGGAGCACTGGCTTTTTCTGCAAAGTATCCAAGGCTAGGGAGTCCTTGCCCAAGCTGTCTATTTGCAAAGAATCTTTTTGCAAACTATCCAAACTTAAGGAGTCTTGTTGCGGAGCAAGCTCCAACTGTCCGCTTAAAGCCAGCAAGCTATCCAAAAAACCAATCTGCTCCGACTCGCTGTCGAACGTATAGTTGAGGTTCAAATCGCCGAGCGCCACGGCCTTGAAACTGCCGGATTTGATATTGCTCACTTTGAACTTGCCCTCTTTGTTCGTCAATCCAAAATAGAAAGGCCGCTCAGTGCGCACCACCGAATCGGCGCTGTTTTCATAGAGCATGAAAAGGGTTTTGTCCATCGGTTTTTCCGTCCAAGCGTCCACGATGGTGCCTTCCACCGAGAGCGAGTCAATATAGTCGCCCGTTGAAAACACGAAAACGACGGGGTTTACGTTGCCTTCGGTAATATCCCGTATGGCTTGGCCGAAATTGATGACGTAGGTGGCGCTGTCCCGCAGCACCTCGTCCTTGTCGAAAATGACTTGGATGGTCTTTTTTCGCCGCACGATTTCGGGGCGCTTGGCCATTGGCGGCGAGATGACGACCTGCGTGAACACATCACGAAGTTCAACCCATTCGTCGAAGGCGAGCACGATGTCTTGTTTTTGGAAGCGGGTCTGGTAATTGCGGGTGGAGCGGAGGGAGTCGAGCTTGGGCGGCGTTTCGTCCTTGGGGCCGCCGACAGGGGCAACTATGTTGGCGCAGCCAAATAGCGTCAAACCAAGCACCAACGGCATCAAGCATTGAAGTGTCAAGATTGATATTTTCAAAAAGCCTTTTTTCATGTTAACTCCGCAAAGCGGGGCCAAAGATGCCGTATTTGCCGAAGTTTAACAAAAAAACGGAAGACGGCATACGGTGGACGGTGGACGGGGTGTGCGACCCACCGTCAGCCGTCCACCGTTTGCCGCCTGCCGGACGACCGCATCTCCACATTCCTCGGATGAAAATTCAACACCGTTTCCTTCAGGTAATCGGTATCGAGGTGGGTATAAATCTCGGTGGTCGTGATGCTCTCGTGGCCGAGCATGTCTTGTACGGCTTTGAGGTCGGCACCGCCTTCGATGAGGTGCGTGGCAAAGCTGTGCCGGAAGGTGTGCGGACTGATGTTCTTCTCGATGCCCGCCTTTTTTGCCAAATCCTTGATGATGAGGAAGACCATGATACGGGTCAGTTTGCTGCCCCGGCGGTTGAGGAACAGCACATTTTCGCTGTCTTTTTTTATC
>JADLHE010000191.1 GCA_020848965.1 Saprospiraceae bacterium | reverse complement strand
CCTTTTGCATAGGCAGAAAGACCGGCTGCCGAGCCGATGATTTCCACCAAGGTCATTTGCTCGTTGTCGAGCGGATAGCGGCCCGGCTTGTTCACCTCGCCCAACACCGTCACGAATTGGTTGACCACCCGTGCATTGATGATGGGGTCTTTGAGCAGTACCCTGTATTTTTCCTCCAAAAGGTAGTTCACTTCCTTGATGTCGTATCCAGCCACTTTCACCCGGCCCACGAGCGGCAGGTTCACCTCGCCATCATTGTCCACCACGAGCCATTTGCCCGTGACCTCGTCGGAGTTATAAACGCTGTTCACCGAGCCGATGCTCAATTCTTCATGACCATAAATGCTGAGGCTGAGTTTGTCGCCCGGCTGAATGACGGCCTCCTTCGGTTGGAAATATTGCTTCAACACATTGCGGTTGTCAGCAGGAGGGCCGGGGCTTTGGAAGAGCTGCTGTGGCGGTTGGCACGAAGCCAGTATCACCGCCAGCAAAAGCAGGTATGTCAGTTGCCTTACCATGGTTGGTTGTTTTACATTATCACTTAGATTGCTTACAGCCAGCAATGTGCCAGCTAAAAACCTGTTTTAACTAATTGATAATCAATCAATTAAAACCAAAGTCAAAAAATCGTTTTTCTGTATGATGGAACGCCTTCCCATTCTGGGAAATGGGCCTTACCGCATCAATACCAACTCCGTCCGGCGGTTTTCAGCCCGGCCTTCGTGCGAGCCGTTCGCCCTTTTGGGCATCACCTCACCGTAGGACATCACCTCCATGCGCTCCATCGAAATGCCCACCCGCCGCAAATAGTCCCGCACGGCCCTCGCCCGACGCAGGCCCAGTTCGTAATTGTAGTCCACCGTCCCCTCGTTATCGGTATGGCCGGAGATAATCAATTTGGCCGTAGGCGCTTGTTTTAGTTGCTCCGCAAAGGCATCCAACTCGGCCTTGTCATCTGCGGTGATGGTCGCCTCGGCGGTCTGGAACACCACCACGAAATCAGGCTCAATGCCCGCTGCCGTGGCCTCCGATGGACAGCCATTGTATGCTTTTTGCCCACGCACATAGGGGCAGTGGTCGTCAATATCCGAAACGCCGTCCCGGTCGGTATCGGGGCAGCCGTGGAGTTCGGGCAGGCCCTTGATGAAAACGCAGTGGTCTTCCGGGTCGGCAACGCCATCCTTGTCGGTGTCCCTGTCCCAGATTGGGCAGCCCTTGTTTTCGGCAGGGCCATAGATTTCGGGGCAGGCATCCACTTGGTCGTAAAGGCCGTCCAAATCGCCATCGTTGCAGCCGTTGAACTTCGTTTCGCCCGGTTCCAGCGGGCATTCGTCCTCCTCGTCCGTGACGCCATCCTTGTCGGCATCCAAGTCAGCCGAATTGGCCGGGCAGCCTTGCAGTTCCTTTAAGCCCGGTTCTTTTGGGCATTTGTCCCGGTTGTCGTACACGCCGTCCTTGTCCGTGTCCTTCATTTCCTTTTTTTGGCTTTCGCCAAAACGGAGGTACAAGCCCAGTTCGAAGGCACCGACGCCGCCCGTGCCTTTCTCCAGCTTCGACACATTGGCATCGTAGCTGGCCCAAATGGATTTATCGTCTATTTCAAGCCCCATCTGAATGATGACGGCATCGCCCCAGCGGTAGGCCATGCCTGCGTTGAAGTCCGATTTTTTATCAAAGCTACCATTGATGCGCACGCCGCCGAGGAACGACCGATGGACGCCCTGTTTTTGCAGCATGAAATGCGGCGTGAGGAAAAACTGGTTATCCACCTTCATGTCCAAACTGCCGTGCAGGACTACCTTGGTGGGCAGGTCGGAGGTTTCGCCGAGAAAGCTCTCATTGGGCAGGTGTACGTGTGAGAGGGAAAGCCCGAAGCTGCTTTTCAGGTTTTTGGTGGTGCCCCAATAGCCTTGCCAAAGCAGGCCCGTGGAGAAATCGGCGAAGGAGGTTTTGGTCTTCGCAAAAACCTCGTTGCTGGGTTGCGCAGCATCATAGCCCACGCCTTCGGTGTATTGGTTGTCGAAACTGAGCAGCACGGGATTGATTTGGCGCTGCATTTTGCCGAGGGCAATGCCCAAGGAAAGCGAGCCATCTTTTGCCAAAGGCTTGTGGTAAGCCGTATTGAAGAGCAGGCCCGTAGTTTTCAAGCTGGCTGGGCCAGCGTGGTTTTGGTGCAATTGAAAGCCGAAGCCGAGCTGCTTGTACTTGGCTTCAAAAGTGGTGCCCATGGTCGTGTAGCCCTTCAGGATACTGGCCCATTGGCTGCGGTATTGCACGCCTGCTTGCATGGTATAGTTGCCCGCAGCCGTCAGCGCTGGATTGAACAACATGCCCGCTGGCTGGTAGTTCGTCAGTTGGAAATCCTGCGCATTGGCGGTAGCCACCATGCAAAAACAGGCAATGAATATGGTGTATAATTTGTTCATTGTCAAGCGATTGGGGGTTTTATCTCAGCAGTGTAACCTTGCCAGCTTTATCTTTTTGCTCCCCTTGGGATTGGAACTGCACCAAGTAAACATAGGTGCCGGGCTGTACGGGCAAGCCGTCCTTGTTGCCGTCCCACGCTGCCGATGGGTCGGAGGACTGGTAAAGCAACTCGCCCCATTGATTGTAAATGGCCATGAAAAACGGCCCGTTCACGACGCCCCGCACCCGGAAATGGTCGTTCTCGCCATCGCCGTTGGGCGTGAAGGCATTGGGTAGAAAAATGCCGTCGAACTCGCTTATTTCCACCAAAGCTGGCTTCTGCACGGTGTGCTTGCAACCGTTGGCGTCGGTGGCGATGAGTTGTATGTCGTAAATGCCTTCTTGGTAGAAAACATGGGTGGGGTTGGGCAGTGGGGAGCTGTTTTGAGTTCCAGAATTGGCATCGCCAAACTGCCATTCGTAGGTCGAGGGCTGGTCGGTGCCTGTGCTGGCGAAGGTGATGGGATAGCCGGGTAAAGCTTTTTTGGGCGATGCGTCAAAATCGAAATTGGGCATTTGGGCAGCCAGTATTTCCACTTCGTTGGAGAGGGCGGTGATGCCCGTGCTTAGGTCGGTGGCTTGCACCATGTATAGGCCCGGTTCGGCAGCTTCCAGCGTTTGCTCGGTCTGCCCGGTGATGGGCCATCCATCCTTGAACCATTGGTTGCCGAAGGCAGCGGAAGAAGCCAAGGAAACGGTGCTGTTTGGGCAAAGGCGGTTATTGCCCTGCACCAAAACGGAAAGCGCATCGGGCAGAGGCGTCACCTCCACCCTGACGGGGGCGGAAATGCCCACACAGCCATCCAAGCTTGCTTCCACGAAATAATCGCCTGATTCTCTGATGGTTACAGTCTGTGTAGTTTCTGCGTTTGACCAAAGGAACTCACCCGTGCCCGTGACGAAAAGCACAACGGAATCGCCTTCGTAGAAATCCAACGGCCCAACTGCCGATATAACGGGCTGTGGCGTTGGTTTTACGGTAATTTCTATGGGGTTGGAAGTGAGCACCTTGCCCGCCTCCTCGGCCTCCACGACGAAGGTATGTGCGCCAAGCGTTAATTGCGTCGTTGAAAACTCGTTATCGGCATTGTCCTGCACCATTGTGCCATCCAAGTAGAAACGGTATTTTTCAAGGGAATCGGGGATGGCCATTAGTTGGAACACCTCGCCCTCGCATATACTAGCCCCGCCAGCCAAGCTCAATAAAGAAAGGATGGTAGGTGGCGCATTGCCCACCGTGATATTGCGAATGGTATGGTTGTATGCGTCGCAAGCGTAGATGCTCTCCGTTTTGGAGGACCATGCCAAGGACGTGACCCCTTTGAAAGAGGCGATGTTTACGCCACCGTCTTGGCTACCTTGAACCTCTGGCGAGCCAGCAAAAGTGGTCACATTGCCATCCAAATCTATTTTCCTTACCACATAATTATAGCCGTCACCGACATAAACATTGCCTTCCGGGTCAACGGTAATGTCCCAGGGATAGCTAAAGGAGGCGTCCGATTTGTCGCCATTCGACAAGCCTTCCACGCCATTGCCTGCAAAAGTGGTCACAAGGCCCTGTGGGGTCACCTTCCTGATTTTGTGGTTCCATTCGTCAGCTACGAGAATATTGCCTTCGAGGTCGAGGCTAAGGCCATAGGGGCGCCAGAACTCAGCATCGGCCCCCGTACCATCGGCGTCGCCGGGCAGGTAGGGTTTGCCAGCCAAGGTGCTCACGTTGCCCAACTTGTTGATTCTGCGGATAATATGCGTGAGATGGTCTGCCACGTAGATATTGCCATCGGCATCCACTTCAAGGCCCGTTGGCTCGCCAAAGGTGGAAGAAAGCCCAGGGCCATTGCTGGTTCCAAAATTCCCCGTGCCAGCAATTGTACTGACCGTGCCATCCGGCAAAATGCGGCGAATCTTGTTGTTCTTGGTATCGGCCACGTAAACAGTGCCATCCGGCGTGGCACAAACACCCCAAGGTTCCTTGAATCGGGCGGCGGAGCCAATGCCGTCCGTGCTGCCGGATTCGCCCGCCTTGCCAGCCAAGGTGACAACGATTCCGGTGTTTGAGTCGAGCTTGCGGATGGTGTGGTTGTTGCGGTCGGCGATGTAGATATTGCCGAGGGAATCGGCGGCGATGCCGTGCGGGATGAAAAACCGGGAACTGAGGGCGGCCCCGTCGTCGGAGCCAGGGGTTTCCACTACGCCAGCCACAGTAGATACCCATTGTGCTTTGGCAAGCCCAAAGCAGGTCAATAAGGTAAGTGTGATGACGATCCTCTTCATGTGCCTAAATGCTTTGCTGCGCCTATCCAATAATTATGCACCATTTTATAAACAATTGATTATCAAACACTTAAAACATCTCAAAATGTACTGATTTCCAATTTTGGGACACTATTTTTTGAAATGGGAATACAAGGGTGTTTGCACGGAAAGGCAAGGATTACGAACTGGGACATGGCTCTATGGGGCCAGTTGTGGTTGGGGATTGGGGTCGAATCGCCAAAAATGCGGGGCATTAAAGAGAACGAATTGATTAGCAAAACCCACTATAGGCTGGAATTTTGTTCGAAATGCGGAGAGATTCAAATTGCACAACGATACCCCCCATTTCATTGTCCCAAGCTCCACTTGCCAGTCCGTGGACTTTCCCATTCAACCCAGGTATTCCAAAAACGGGAACAATTTTTCATAAAAAAATTACACAAATAGTTGATTTTCAACTAATTAGATTTTGGCATTTTTCAAGCACTAGTAGCGGTGCATAAGATACTTAAACTATGAATGGGCATAAAGCCAAACTAGCTATCATTGGAACGGTAGGAGTACCTGCCAAGTACGGTGGATTCGAAACACTTGCAGAACACCTGGCACTCAACCTTAGAAGCGAATACGCCACCACTGTGTATTGTAGCTCAAAAAACTACAAGAAAGCGGAGCGGATTCGGGAATGGAAGGGTATCCGGCTTGTTTACCTGCCAATGAGCGCCAATGGCGCCATGAGCATCGTTTATGACATCATTTCCATGATTCATGCCCTGTTTTTTGCAGACGTGATTTTGGTGCTTGGTGTCTCCGGATGCATCTTCCTACCAATTTTAAAATTCTTGGCACCTCGAAAACAGGTGGTCGTGAACGTGGACGGCCTGGAGTGGCGCCGAGGCAAATGGAAGGGCTTCGCCAAACGCTTCCTGCGATTCAGCGAGCGTGTGGCCGTCCGTTTTGCGGACGAGGTCATCACCGACAACGCAGCCATCCAGCAGTATGTGCGGGAGACCTATAGCATCACCAGCCGCCTTATTGAATATGGTGCCGACCATGTGGAGGCGTTCAGTATCGAACAAACGCACCTTCAGAAATACCCATTCCTTCAGGGCGATTATGCCTTCAAGGTTTGCCGGATAGAGCCAGAGAACAATATTCACCTTGTTCTAGAAGCATTCGCCCGTTTTGGCAAATTGCCGCTCGTGCTGGTGGGGAACTGGGAACATAGCGAGTACGGACACGACCTTCGTAAGCTGTACCGCCAATACCCAAACCTCCACCTTCTCGACCCTATCTATGAACACAACGAACTGAACATGCTGCGCTCCAACTGCACTATTTATGTGCATGGGCACAGTGCGGGCGGCACCAATCCTTCGCTCGTGGAGGCTATGTACTTGGGATTGCCCGTGCTTTCCTACGCAGCAGTTTACAATCGGATAACCACGCAAGAAAGGGCCTTGTATTTTCACAACGCTGAGGACATCATCTCGTTGTTGCGGCAGTTGCCGCAAATCAACCTGGGTGAAATCGCTCACGACCTGAAATGGATTGCAGAGATGCGGTACACTTGGTCCACTATTTCAAAAAAATACAATTATGCCTTCAAAGGCATCGAAAAAGAAGTTGCTGTTCCTGTATTCGATACTGCTTATTCGTACAAGACAGCCGCTTGAATTGGTCATTGGTTATTAAGGTCATTGTACCAAATTTGAAGGAACGATGGCCCAAAAACCAAGCAGGTTTTTCTCACTCACACACTTATGGAAACGACTGTTTACTTGGCATTTGCCGCATCGGCCTGTATCATCGCCTTGGGCATCATGCCCGTCATCATCCAATTGGCTGAAAAACGGGGCATCTTCGAGGCAAACGACGAACGCAAAACCCACACCGAACAGGTCAGCAGCTTCGGTGGTGTCGGCATCATGGCTGCTTTTATAGTGCCCATTCTCTTGCTGATGCAATCCGGCACCAATAGCCCAATTACTGCCTTTGCCTTGGCAATCCCGTTGTTTGCCATCAGCTTGCTCGACGATATTTTTCAAGTAAAAGTAGCCTTTCGCTTCGCCGTTCATGCGGCAATTGGTTTGCTGTTGTACCAACTCGGATTCAGCATCGTTGACCTTGGCCACCCAATCCTCACTGCATCGGCCACCGTGGCGTTCACGATACTGCTCATCAATGCCTACAACCTGATTGACGGCATCAACGGCTTGTCAGGAGGGCTGGGCGTCATTGCCAGCCTCGTTTTCGGCTTGGTGCTGGCGCAACGGGGCGAACAGGACCTCGCCTTGGCCTGCTTCTCCTTAACGGGAGCGCTGCTCGGCTATCTGAACTATAATTTTGGGAAAAAAGCCCTGATTTTCATGGGCGACAACGGCTCCACCATCCTCGGCTTTCTGACGGCCTTGATGGCGATGGCCATTATGGACGGAGAAGAAAATTCGATTTCAGGTGGCAGCAATCTGAGCTTGGTATTTGCGGTGGTATCCATCCCGGTAGTGGATGTGTTCAAGGTCGCATTTATTCGGGTTTTGAACGGCAAATCACCTTTCCAACCCGACCGAAGCCACGTGCACCACCTCTACACCGACAAACTGCTTTCGCACCCAACTGCCTGCCTCCTGCTCTTTGGCTGGACAATGGTGCAGGTCACCTTGGCCATTAAATTACCCAGCAGCTACTCGCTACAAGTGGTAATGGCGCTCAGCGTAGTGCCCTACCTTTTGGCAAAAGCATTGCGCAGCACGGACGAACTGATTGCGGGACAACCAAAAAGGGAGCGAAAATCCATTTTAGGCTGGAAATAAGAGCCTATCCATATCAGTACCCAACTGCTATTTGCTGCTGCTTGCCGTTTTCGGCCAACATCCGGTAAATCGTTGACTTTCCAATATCGAGCTTCTTGGCCACGAGCAGCACGTCGTTGTTGTATTTTTCGAGGAAATGGTTGATGATGCGGGTCTTGTACTCTTCCAAGGTAAGATTGTCGGTCAAGAAAGTGGATTCCTTTCGCACGCTGTTGAAACGGATGTCGTCAGCCTGCACCACGCCACCCGTGGACATTACGGCAGCCAGTTCCATCAAGGCCCGCAGCTCACGCACGTTGCCGGGAAAGGAATAACCCAGCAGCTTTGATTTGGCTTCTTTTGAAATCTCGATTTTGCCCAAGCCATTCAGTTTTGCGAAGCCTTCCAGAAAATGCGCTGCGAGCAGCACAATATCGGAGGAGCGCTCCCGCAACGGCGGCATGGTGATATTGAGGCCGAGCAGGCGGTAGTAGAGGTCTTCCCTGAAATTGCCACGCTGCACCTCCTCCGCCAAGCTGCGGTTGGTGGCCGTCACGAGCCGGGCATCGAAAGGGATGGGGCTTTCGCCACCCACCCGCATAAGCTCCCGCTCTTGAAGCACCCGCAGCAATTTTGCCTGCATGTTTATGTCCATTTCCCCGATTTCATCCAAGAAAAGCGTACCGCCATCGGCCATTTCAAACTGGCCCTTTTTGCGAGCCAAGGCACCTGTAAATGCACCTTTTTCATAGCCAAAAAGCTCACTTTCAAGCAGCTCCTTCGGGATTGCGCTCATGTTCACCGCCACGAACGGGCCGTTGCGGCGTGCCGAGTTTTGATGGATGGACTTTGCCACCAATTCCTTTCCAGTGCCCGTTTCGCCCACAATGGATACCGTGATATTGGTCGAGGCTGCTTTCTCCAACAACTGGAAAACTGCGGCCATGGGTTTGCTGTCTCCCAAAATCGCATTGCCGAGCGACGACTTGACCGCTGACGCAACTGGCTGATGCTGCGCCGCTTCCGCACGTTCATGAATCTCCGATTTGATGCTGTTGAGGGTGTGCAGCAGCCGCTCCTTGGTCTCTGTGTCCTTGGTGATATAGTCCGAAGCGCCCATTTTGAGCATCCGCACCGCTGTAGGTACATCTATTTGGCCGGACAAAACGATGACATGGGCTTCAGGGCATAGCTGTTTTATTTTGCGCAGCAACGCCTCCCCATCCGTGTCGGGCAGCGAATAATCCAGGGAAATGATGTCCGGCTTCTCGGCCAGGCGTTGGAGCAAGGCTTGGCCGCTGCCAAATACCGTTACCTCATGGTCAGGGTTGATACCCATGACGTATTTAACAAGGCGCTGGTAGATGGGGTCGTCTTCGACAATGAAGATGCGGGTGACGTTTTTTTTCGTTTTCATGTGCAGACACCAGTTTGAATTTCCCAAAAACAAGCCCTTCCACAGTACTGCTGCATCATTTTGGCTTCGTTGAAGGTACACGAAATCAAAATGAAGCCCCAGTCAAAGGACTCATGAAGTTTGGTTGACGGACTTTTGAAAAGAGGGGAAATGAAACTAAGCTCGGAGGGTATTCTGGCCTTTGCAAATTGCATTCCCATTTTTGGAGGGGGCTTCCAAAAGGTGGAAACAAACAAGGATGCCACTGCGCTAAATCAATGATAATCAAGCATTTAACATAAAGGCATCAAAATAGACAGGAATGGGAAAACTATTTCATTCCGTCATGACGACTGACCGCACCAAATTCATATTTCAACTGTTCAAATGGCTTCGTTCCATCGAATACATTTGGCTGAAATCGGTCTTGACCAAGCCATCAGACACACCCTTAAGTTCGGATATTGACCTGCTCGTCCGGGAAAAAGACTTGCCCGCTTTGATAGATTTTGTTGCGCAGCAACCGCTCGTAGTGGCCTGCAACATGAAACGCATCAATGAGGCTGTTTACCTAAACCTCGATTTCCACGACGGCTCCAAGCTCAAAATTGACCTGATAACGGCCTTGGTACGCAAGCAGTACCGCTACCTCGGCAATTCGTACATGATTCAAAACCGGGTTTGGAAAAACGACGTGGCATCCTCCAACTCCAAAACCTTACTGGAACATGCGCTGCTCTACAATTACCTGAATTTCGCTGGGCTGCCAGAAAAATACCTTCGCCATTTTGGAGCCATGCCAGACAACGAGCAATCGGCCCTGCTGATGCTCATCAATGGCAAATACGGCACAAATTTCCAAAGCTTGCAGCACATGGCCACTTATTCCCCTGCGGCACGGCAAGCAATCGTGGAGCACCTCAGCCTCCACCCAGAGAATAGCCAAAAAAATCGCACAAAACGAACTATTCATTTCATTATCAATACTTTGCGAAGCAGAATACGCAAGCAGGGGCAGCTCAATTTGCCACGCACCATCACTTTCACAGGGGTGGATGGCGCTGGCAAAACCACCCTGCTCAACGACCTAAAACAAGTGCTTTCTGAAAAACTGCAAAAGCCCGTCGTGGTGTTGCGGCACCGGCCCTCGCTGCTGCCCATCCTGAGCGCCTACAAGCACGGCAAGCAGGCCGCCGAGGCAAAATCCGCCGCTACACTACCCCGGCAAGGCTCCAATTCTAGCAGTTTCAGTTCATTGCTCCGTTTCGGCTACTATTTCTCCGATTACCTGTTGGGGCAAATCTGGGTTTGGCTGCGATACACCCTGCCCGGCACCACGGTCATCTACGACCGCTATTATTTCGATTTCATCGTGGACGCCAAGCGCTCCAATATCTCGCTCAGCGGCGATTTGCCAAAAAGGCTCTATCGCTTCATCGCCAAACCCGATTTGAACATCTTCCTCTTCGCCGACCCGGACACCATCCGGCAGCGCAAACAGGAGCTTTCCAAAGCCGAAATACAGCTCATGACCAGCCAATACCAAGCGCTGTTCATGGAACTGGAAGAGCAGTACAATGGCCGGTATATCTGCATAGAAAACCACGACCGTACAAACACATTAAGTACGATTATTTCACACTATTTCAATGCACAAAAACCTGTAAACGAGCCGATTAGCGCTACACCAGCAATCGCAAATCGAAAATCGTCATTCGTAAATCCGCCAATTGCATGCTAAAACCCCTGCTCGCCCATATCATCCGCCGCAAGAACCCCGACTTCCGTTTCGACGGGTCGGTGACGCCACTCGTGGTGCGAGAGCTGATGCTCGAAAAACTGGGGATGTGGCTGCGAGGGCTTCGCCTTTTATTGCGTGGCCGTCGGCCAATGGGCTTGTTCTTGGGCAAAAACGTGCGCCTGCGCAACCTGCCCAATATCCGCTTAGGGCATTGGGTGCAATTGGAAGACGAGGTTTATGTCTCGGCGCTCGGCACAGGCTTCGTTGCCTTCGGCAACAACGTAAAAATCGGCGCTTACAGCCGCATCATCATCTCAACGACCCTGCACGACCTCGGCTCGCATATCCACATCGGCAACAATGTGGGCATTGGCGAGTTCGCCTACCTCGGTGGTGCAGGCGGGCTTGACATCGGCGACGATTGCATCGTCGGCCAGTATTTCAGTTGCCATCCAGAAAACCATTGTTTCGACGACCCTAGCCGACCCATTCGGTTACAGCCAACCAGCCGCCGTGGCATCCGCATTGGCCGCAACTGCTGGATTGGGGCCAAGGTCACCATCCTCGACGGGGTGCGCATTGGCGACAATTGCGTCATCGCTGCCGGGGCCGTCGTCACCCGCTCCATGCCTGCCAATTCCGTCGTCGGCGGCGTGCCAGCGAGGGTGATAAAATCAATTATTGCTGAAAATGAAAAAAGGAAATTTATAGGCTTAGAACATGAACTTACCTCAAGTTGACCCAAAATGAAAAAGACCATCCTCATCACTGCGTACGCCGTCAACCCTCGGAAAGGCTCCGAAGACGGCATCGGTTGGAACATCATCCGCAACCTGGCCCGGCATTGCGACCTCATCGCCATCACCCGCCGGAACAACCGCAGTGACATCGAACAGCACCTTGCGCAGCACCCACTCCCAGCGGGACAAAACCTGCGCTTTGAATACTACGACCTGCCCAATTGGGCGGCATTTTGGAAACGGGGCGGACGGGGCGCACTGCTCTACCATTACCTCTGGCACCTCGGCGTTGCACTGCACATCAAGCGGCAAAACTGGCCGTTCGACCTAGCGCACCACCTCAATTTCAACAGCGATTGGCAGCCGTCTTTCCTTTGGTTGCTCCGCAAACCCTATGTATGGGGGCCAGTGGGGCACCACCCGAAAATACCCCGTGCTTTTGTGATGCCATACGGCAAAAAAGCATGGCTCATAGACCGCCTGCGTTGGTGGATGAAGTGCTTTTTCTGGAATTTCGACCCTTTCCTAGCCATTACAAAACGGACGGCCAACAAGGTCATTGGCTTGAACTCCAGCGTTGGGAAGGTGCTCGGCTTAGCGCCGGATAAAATCGTGACATTGCCCGCCATTGCATCAGAACTTCCTGATTTTGAGACCATTAAGGATGAAAAATTCAGGGTACTGTCCGTGGGCCGCTTCGTGCCGCTCAAGGGCTTCGACCTGACGGTTCGGGCTTTCGCCCAATTTTACCGACACCAAACCAAGGCCGTGCAGCCCCGCTTGGAGCTCGTGCTCATCGGCAAGGGGCCGGAGCGCAGCCGACTTCAAGCCATCGCTTCGCAAAACGGGTTGCCCGACAGCGCCATCCGCTTTGTGGATTGGGTGGAGCGGGCTGAACTGCCCCGGTTTTTTGCCTCTTCAAAAGCCTTCCTCTTCCCTTCGCACGAAGGAGGTGGCATGGTGGTGGCCGAGGCAATGGGCTTTGGCCTGCCCGTGCTCTGCCTCGACAATGAAGGCCCCGGCGAGAACGTGACCGAGGCTTGCGGCGTGAAAGTGCCCTATGCTTTGGGCTACGACGGCGCCGTGTTGGTCTTTGCGCAAGCACTCGCCAAGCTGCTGCACAACGAGGCTTACCAGCAACAACTTTCGGAAGGTGCCCGCCGCCATTTTGCGGAGCAATTTAATTGGGAGAAAAAAGCGGAACGAATTGCAGCCGTGTACGAAATGGCGACCATGCCATTAAGCCCACAGCAGCGAGGAGAGGGGAATTTTGAACGAAACGTCGGCGAGGTTTTGAACCACCTCGCCGACGTTCACACAAGACCAGCACATTGAACTATGAAAAAAATAATCTTTGCCCATTTGCTGAACGATTATAGCGGCAGCCCGCTTGTTTTGTCCACGGCCGTGCGGCGCTTCGTGGACGAAGGCTTCCATGTGGAGCTGGTGACGAGCAGTAAAAGGGACGGCTTTTTGAGCAAGCTTGAGGGCGTGCGTTATCGGTATATTGATTACCATTTCCACGAAAACAAGTTCAGGCGGACGCTTGCTTTGCTGCGCAGCCAAGTGGCCATGTTTTTCAAAATATTGGCGAATGCCAAGGGCGAAACCGTGGTGTATGTGAACACGCTGCTGCCTTTCGGAGCCGCAATGGCTGGCTGGTTGCTGCGCAAAAAAGTGGTCTATCACCTGCACGAGACGACGGTGAACCCGCCATTTCTAAAGACATTTTTGAAAAAAACGGCTGCTTTTTGCGCTTCGGAAGCCATTTACGTCTCCCATTTCCTGCAAGAACAGGAGCCGCTGCCGGGCGTGCCATCGAGGGTGGTTTACAATTGCCTGCCCCAAGATTTTGTGCAAAAAGCCGAGGCGCACCTATCAGCGTCGCACACAAAATCGGAACGTTTCACGGTGCTGATGCTCTGCTCGCTCAAGGCATACAAAGGCGTGGCCGAATACCTGCGCTTAGCCGAACGGCTGCCCGAACTCCGCTTCGTTTTGGTGCTGAATACCAGCTACGGCAGCATCCAAAAGCATTTCGAGGGCAAAGAAATGCCAGATAATCTCGTCGTTTTCCCGGCCCAGCACGATGTCCATTTCTTCTACCAAGAAGCCCATCTTGTACTCAACCTCTCGCACCCAGAGCAATGGGTGGAGACCTTCGGCATGACCCTTTTGGAGGCCATGAGCTATGGCCTGCCCGTCATTGCACCACCCGTGGGCGGCCCCGTGGAGCTGGTGCAGGACGGCTACAACGGCTACCGGATTGACCAACGCAACCTGCCCGCACTTTCAGAGCGGGTGCATCAAATCCTTTCCACTTCCGAGCTTTACCAACGGCTTTCTGCCAATGCAAGGGCCTTTGCGAAGCGGTTCAGCGAGCAGGAGTTTGGGGGCGAGGTGCTGAAAGTGGCCATGCGCTGAGCCTAGCCCAAGATCCGCAACAACCACTCTTTTTCCGTCAAAATTTCTTCGGCTTCAATGCGCTTGCGCAATGCGTCCCGTTCTGTGTCGTCGCCCGGTGGGAGGTTGAGCAGGGCACGGGTATGCCGCACCATATTCCCGTAATTGGAGCGGTGGTAGCCCATCACCCGCTGCCGGCGAATATAGCCGCTGAGGGCATTCAAATGCGCTTCGGCTAGGTCATAGTCCTTTGACTCCACGAAGATTTTCAATTGCAAGGTTTTGGCTATCAGGTTGTTAATCAGGTCTTTATAATCAGCCTCCTGCAAGTGCAGCAGTGCTTTTTTGAAATCATGCCGCACGTACTCCACCCTGGCTAGGTTGAGGTGGTAAGTGGCTGACCGCTGTTTTTTCTCCAAAAATTGCGCATGGCGCTCGACAAAATCCTGCGCCCAGTTCGTTTCGCTCACCTTCAGCGCAATGGCCACGATATTGTTGAAAGCAAAGGGCGACAGCACTTTGTTCTCCATGAGCAGGTCGTTTTCGAGGGCGAATTTGTAGAGGTCGAGCGCTTCCCGGTAATAGGCCACATCGAGGGCATTCACTTTTTTGATGCAAAAATTGATGGCAATCAGGTAGAGGTTGCGGCGCTCCTCCCGTGGCAGTTGCTCGGCATCGGAAAGCAACAGTTGTTTAAAACGGGTAAAATTCTCGGTAGCCTCTGGCTGCGTCATCAAGTAGTAACCATAATAATAAAGGCCGATGGCGGGCGTGTCGAGCAGCGACTTGCGGCGAACCAGTTCCAGCACGGCGTCGAGGAGGCCGAGGTCGTAATTGGCCTGATAGACGGTTTGGTGCGAGAGCGCAATGCAGGTGAGGCGCAGTTTCCGGGCGATAAAGGCCGTGTCTTCGAGGTCGGAGAGCGATTGGATGTTCAGGTCGGCGGTGCGCTTGCCCGCCGATTTTTGTTGGTACTGCTCGTATTCCAGTTCAAAAGCCTTGCTGAAATGCTCGGCGTGGCGGTGCGCCTGCCTGCTGCGGCTCTGCCTAGCCGTGTCAATGGTTTTGTCGAAGTGCCGCTCCAGGCCCCGCTTCCGGTAGGCCGCCGCCAAGGCCGTGGCGTGGTTGTCCTCCTGCCCGAAAACCTCTTGGTAGGCCATGAAATGCTCCAATTGTTTGTACAACTCGCTGATAGCTAGCCGGAGCTGCACGTCGTTGAAGGGCTGGCCGGGCGCCAATTTTTCAAAAGCCGCCTCTTTTTCGGGCGTCAGCCGTTGCTCCATGCAAGCATTCAAATAATCGAACAGCCGCTCGGCCCGCTCCTGCCGATTGAAAAAAGGCGACCTTACCCACCTGCCAAATGAGCGGCGCTCTACATTGCTGAGCGAAATAAATGCTTCCCAGAGCTTGCTTTTTTTCATTTCTTTTTACTTTTAATTTCTCAAAATATTGATAATCAATATTTTAAAAAATTTACCTCCAATTTTACTCCTACAAACTTAAATAATTATACTTTCCCAAACACCCAACCGCCCTCATATTTGTACCGTGTTCAGAAATAGACAGCAGGCAGCAAGGCCAAGCCGATGCAGCCCGGGCGAACGAGCCGGGGCGAATGTCATTTTCTGAACACAAGTTTTTTTAATGATGAATGATGAATGATGAATGGGGGCCGAAGAAAATTGGCCAGTTCAGATTTTGCTTCGTCATGCCTCACGGCACCAAATCAATCCTTTGCTTCAATCCGTGAAGTGAATGTGTGTGGATGATGAATTATAGACTTTGCCTAAAACAGGCTGGCCCATTCATCATTCCTCATTTATCATTCATCATTCACTCAATCCAAAAGATATGAAGAACTTATTTTTCTTTCTCATCGCCCTGTTCATGGGCCTGTTTCAAGGGCAGCTTGCTGCGCAATGCACGACCAGTGCCGGCACCATGACGCCCGGAAACCTGGACGAGTGCGTAGGTACCAGCTTCAGCGTCCTTTTACACAACGAAGACGAGGTGCTAGATGCAAACGACGTGCTCAAACTCGTTGTGCACGACGGCACTGCTACCACGCTTGGCAATGTGCTCCAGTTTTATTCGACCCAATGGCAGGCATTCATCCTAGATACGCCTCCAGGAGCCGTCCCGGGGGTCACTTACCAAATAGCCGCCATTGCTGGCAACCCAGACGGAAACGGCGGTGTGGACCTGAACGACCCCTGTCTTTCGTTCAGCGGAGGCGTGACGGTGACCTTTCATGCGCCACAAGTGGTGACGGTGAACGACGCCGTCATTGGCTGCAACGAGTTTGACGCAACGCTGAATTTGAACATTACGCCTCCCGGCAGCTATGAAATCCTCTGGAGTTCGCCAGGGCTGCCAACCAATGCAGCATCTGTCACGGTATATTCCGCTGGCTGGTACGATGTACTGGTCAGGGATTTGGTGTCGGGCTGTTGGGCGGCCGATACGGCACATGTCACCGTTGAGACGGGCAAACCCTATGTGAGTATTGACCAGTTGAGCGGGAGCGGCTGTGGCCAAGCCAATGTCGTCGTAAATGTAAATGGCCAAGGACCGCACAGCTACCTCTGGGAGGATGGCTCGACCGACCCGACCCGAATACTGCTTCCGGGCACCCATTGCGTATCCGTCACCAGTGCCAACGGCTGCGTGGGCAAAGACTGCATTGTGGTGGAAGAGCCAGGCAATTTAACAGCTGCTATATTTTTTGCCCAGTTTGAGGATTGCGGGCAGTCTTATTTGGCGGTTGAGGCAAGCAGTTCCGCAAATATTGTTTCATATCAGTGGAGTAGTGGCACCATTGGTAATACTGATTCCAATTTTTCCTCCGGCGAAAACTACGTGACCGTGACCGATGCCTCTGGTTGCGAAGCCGTAGCCAGTTATTTCGTTGAAAACGCTCCGACGCAATGCGGCACGCTCAACTTGCGCCTCTTCTATGACCTCGACAACAATTGCCTGTTCAATGGCAACGACTACCGCCTCGAAAACTTCAAGATTCTAGTTAAGACCAATGACAACCTTGTCGTCTTTTACGGCAATACCTACGATTACCTGAACGGTTTCTCTTGGACCGGCAAGCTCAACCCCGGCGATTACATTGTCTCGGTCGAACTGCCCAACTCCGCTTGGCAGGGCTGCCAAGCCAGCTACCCGGTCACTATCAGCCCCGGCATAGCAACGGAACTGAACCTGCCGCTTCAAGCTGTGGAACCTTGCGCTATCCTCTACACCGACCTCTCCATCAGCGAATTGAACTGGTGCAGCCCGAACAACTACGCTTCCCTCATTTACCAAAACTTCGGCACGGCTCCTGCCAACAACGCCTATATCGAACTGCAACTGGAAGACCATATCACTATCAACAGCAGCAGCTTGCCCTTTAGCGACCTAGGCAACAACCTGTACCGCTTCGACCTAGGCACCTTGGGCGTCGCCGAGAAAAGCTATATCTACCTTGCATTCAAAGTAGATTGCTCCGCAACTATGGGCGCCACGCCATGCCTCACGGCCACCATCTTCCCCAACGAGCCTTGCCCCATTGCCATCAACGCAAACTGGACGGGGGCAAGCCTTCGGGTGACTTCGCAATGCGATGGCGGCGACGTGAAGTTCGTCATTGAAAACGTGGGCACGGCAGCGATGGCGCAGCCACTCGATTACGTCATCATCGAAGATGCTGTAATGTTCATGCAGGTGCCCAATGACCCGCCATTGCCTCAGGGCGGCACCAAGGAAATCACCTTGCCTGCCAATGGTTCCACTTGGCGCATCGAGGTGGCGCAAGAGGCGCTACACCCCGGCCAATCTATGCCCGCACTGGCCCTGGAAGGTTGTGACCAGTTCGGCTCGCAAGGTTTTGTGAACCTGTTCCCGCCCGACGATGCCGACGATTTCGTGGACATTGAATGCGTCACCATCTCCGGCCCTTATGACCCGAACGACAAAGAGGGCTTGCCACTGGGCGTGGGAGAAGACCACCTCATCCGCCCCGGCACCGACATCGAGTATATGATTCGGTTCCAAAACACGGGCAACGATACCGCCGAGACGGTCGTCATCCGGGATACGCTGGACCAGTGGCTCGACCCGATGAGCATCGAGCCGGGAGCAGCCAGCCACCCTTACCGTTTTGATTATTTCGGCGAGGGCGGCCAAATCAAGTTCATTTTTGAAAACATCATGCTGCTCGATAGCAACCTGAACGAACCTGCCTCGCACGGCTACGTGAAGTTCAGAATCAAGCACCGCACGGGCATTCCGCTCGGCACGGACATCCACAACCGGGCAGCGATTTACTTCGACTACAATCCGCCGATTTTCACGAATACCACGCATCACCGCATCGGCGAGGTTTTCATTTTGGAAAGCACGAGCGAGCCAAGTTTCCAAAGCGTGAGCTTGGTCGTGAAGCCGAATCCGATGGAAAACGAAGCAATAATTGCCGTTCAGGGTTTGGATTTAACCGCCGATTTTCAGGCAACCCTGTTCGACGCCCTTGGTAGGCCCGTTAAAACACTGGTTCAGAACGGCACCGGATTTGGCTTCGAAAGAGAAGGCTTGGCCGCAGGCATTTACTTTGTGCGGGTATCGAAAAACGGAGCGCCCGTAGCTTCCGCAAAGTTGATGGTGAAATAAGCTGCCCGATTTTCTTTAAATCAGCAATTTTGTGCTGGGCAATTCCGCAGGGAAATGGCCGCAGCAAAAGCTTGGAGGCGAGTGTTTTGAGAAAACACTCGCCTCCTTTTTCGTTTTAAATGCCATCTGAAATGCCACAATATCCAACCAAAAACATCCATGTTTTAATGCTCGCTGCTGGAGCCTCCACCCGGCTAGGCCAGCCAAAGCAGTTGGTGAAAATCGGCGAAGCAACATTGCTGGAGCACAGTTTAAAAACCGCACTTTCCATTGAAAACCAAGGCGTTACGGTTGTCTTGGGAGCGTATGCTACGGAGATAAAAAAGGCCATCGAACAGCTACCCGTGCAGATAGCCATCAACGACAATTGGCAGGAAGGCATGGGCAGTACCATTGCCTGCGGCATGGGGCTGATTCCGTCGGATGCAGATGCCGTACTGCTATTGCTTTGCGACCAACCTGCTATCCATGGAGGTTTATTGGAAAAACTGATTGGAAAATGGATGGAAAACTCCACTAAAATCATCGCCTCTGCCTACGGTGGCAGCTTTGGGCCACCCGCCATTTTCGGTCGAAGCTATTTCCAGGAATTAAAAATGCTCCAAGGCCAGCAAGGTGCTAAAAAGCTGATGGAGCGGTATAAATCGGAAAACCTGCTGCTCATTGACTTCCCTGAAGGCGCATTCGATGTTGACACCGTGGACGACCTTGCGCTGTTAAACAAGTCCAAAACCCCCGAAGGAGAAAAAACAGCAAGCCAATTCAATGCTCCAAGCAGCAAAAAAATTGAGAAAACAAGTTAATTTCCTTCTGTTTGATTGAGATTTTTTTCAAGAAAGCAGCAGTTTTTCTTTGAGAAACACCTAAAAATGAAGTTGCAGTTCAATTGTTGAATGCCCAATTTTGGCCATTGTTAGTATTACCTTTAATAGCGTGTTCAGAACTAGGCTTTGAATGGATGACCTTCTTTTTCCCGAAGGCGATATTGGGCAAAGGCGCAAGCATCCAAGATATTACCATTTTCGAACACCATTCAACATCAACAGCATGAACAAGCAACTACCCTCTTCCCTTTCGAGGTTCGCTGGCATTGTTTTACTCGTACTTTGCTACGCAAACCTGGTGGCCCAAACCTGCACGGGCAACCTACTCACCAACCCCGGATTCGAGAACAACCTCAACAACTGGAACCCGCAGGGCAACGTCACCGCCATCACCTCGGCGCACTCGGGCACGAAGGCCGCCAGGCTCGGCGGCACGGGCTATGCGTCCATCGGGCAGGCATTCCCCACCACGGCAGGCACGAGCTACACGGCCAGTTTTTGGGCCAGGAACGTGGGGACCGTGGAGATGCGCTTCCTGAACGCCTCTTGGCAGCAGATTCTTGGAACGGGCACATCGGCTGGCCCTACCTCGGCCGCTTACCAAGAACTGACGATGACGAAAATAGCCCCCGTCGGTGCTGTTTATATTTATTTGATTGCTTGGAAAGATGGCAGCCAGACCATGGATGTGGACGATTTCTGCCTCATTGCTGGCAGTACGGCCAACTACCCCGACCTCGTACCGAGCAACCTGACCGTGCCTGCCACCATCACGCACGGCACAGCGTTTACCTATAGTTTTATCGCAAAAAACAATGGCACAGCGGCCAGTGCGGCCACAAGTTTCAGCGTGGAAATACTTGGCTACGAGGTGGCCCGCCTCCCGCTGCAAGCCTTGCAGCCCGGCCAGCAGGTGACCATCAGCAAGACGATGACGCTGCCGCAGAATTTCCTTTATGGTAGTGGCAGTTCAATGTCGGTCAAGCTGGACCTGGCCGATGACTTGGTGCAGGAGTTGCAGGAAAACAACAATGAGTTATTCACCCCTTTGCAGATAAACCAAGGCACAGGTGGATTGAACCTCTCCGACCTCACGCCCTCGAACCTGGTGGCACTGCCTGCCAATGGTGCCCCACAAAACACCTCTGCTTCGGTGAACTTCACGATTTCGAACCTCGGAACGGCGCCCATTTTCGCCAATCCGCTCAACCCCGCCACCCAAAACCACGTCAACTCGGTTTATCTCTCCACCAACAACCTGCTGGATGCGAGCGACATCTTGTTGGAGAACTCGGCAGTGCCTTTTGTGACGCCAATCGGCTCCATCAATAATTTGTCCATCGTGTTCACGGTGCCAAACGGTACCCCGGCGGGTTCGTATTTCCTCATCGTGAAATTGGACGGCGACCAGCAGGTGCCGGAGCAAAACGAGAACAACAACACGGCTTCGATACCTTTCACGGTCACCGCTGGAACGGGGCCTTGCACCGTCGTGGCTACCTTGGAAGCTGTGGAATGCTACGACAACCAAAGCCCCAACGACCCCACGGACGACCAATACTGCGTCACCCTGAACGCCACTTACACGGGCACGGGCTGCTCGCCGTATTTCACCTACAACCAGGAAAACTTCACGTATGGCTCCAGCATCACGGTCTGCGGCTTCCCGGCTAATGGCGTTTCGCCCGTCCTCCTGCTGCACGATTCCGCCAACCCTGCGGCACAGACGACGGTGACGGCGCCCCCACCAGCGGGTTGCCTGAACACGGCACTGCCCGACCTGACCTTGACTGACCTGCAAATACCAGCTTCCGTGGTGGCAGGCAGTTCCTTTACTGCGAACATCATCGTGCGGAACATCGGCACGGCAGCATCTGTACCAACGGGGCTGCTGTTCTATTTGGGTTCGCAAAACCCCGCCACCATCACCGTGCCAGCTATACCAGCGGGTGGGCAGTTGAGCTATTCGCCCTCAATTTCCACCTCGCCTAACTATACGGGACCGGCATCACTTCAAGGTAAGATTGACCAGTTGGGCAACGTCAACATCGAGAGCAACGAAAATAATAATGAGATAGGGGCGGCATTTAACATTACAAGCGGCGGTGGTGGCGGCACAGGCCAGATTGACCTCTCGCTTGCTTTGCAACAACTGACCGCCTCGCCCGCCCAATGGAGCAACTACCCCGTAAAGTTGACCATCAGCAATGCAGGCCCTCAAGCGGCCACGGGCGTGAAGGTCAAATTTGCGAAGCCAACGGGTGTGGTCTATGTCGGCGGCAACGAGTTCACCGCTTCGCAAGGCACGTTCAACCCCAACGGCGACGAGGTCTGGACGGTGGGCAGCATCCCCGCCAATGGCTCGGCAACGCTGACGGTCAACTATTTTTTGCTGAACGCAACGGCGCCCGTGGCCTACGCCCAAGTGACCGCTGCCAACGAAACGGACTCGGACTCGCAGCCAAACAACGGCACGCCGCCGACGCCCGTGCAGGACGATGAAGCGTCAACTTCGGGAGGGACACCGCCACCTCCAGCCGCAGACTTCGTGGCGACGCCAAGTTCCATCATTTCATTTGGCATCAGCCAGGTTTCAGGTTCCACACCTTCCCGGCGTTTCGGCTTCAATTTCGTAGGGCAAAACACGGGGACTGCCGTGCCAGTGGGGCCTGGTGCCACGCCCGTAACGGTCGGTTTTTACCTGTCCTCGGACAATGCACTTAGCGCAAGCGATTACGCCATTGGCACATTCACCCTGTCCAGTTCGAATGGTTTGACCTTCGGCAACCAAGCCGATTTGCAGCCGATAGCCGACAACGTGCCGGGCGGGACGTACTACCTCATAGCGAAAATGGACGATGGCAACCTGTTTGCGGAGCCGAACGAAACGAACAACGTGGCGGTCTATGGCCAACAGGTGGTGCTGCCGACTTTGAACAACGGCTTCACCTGCCCCGGCAATCTGCTCCAAAATGGCGACTTTGACTCGGGGGTGCTGG
>JADLHE010000190.1 GCA_020848965.1 Saprospiraceae bacterium | reverse complement strand
CGTTGCGCTCGCTTTTCAAGGACGAAGTGCGCCGAGTGGGCAAGGAATTGGGCATCCCGACTGACATTCTGAACCGCCACCCGTTCCCCGGCCCAGGGCTTGGGGTGCGCATCTTGGGGGACATCACACCGGAGAAAGTGGCGCTTTTGCAGGAGGCAGATGCCATTTTTATCAAAAATTTGAAGAAATTCGGGCTTTATGACGAAGTTTGGCAGGCCGGAGCGGTGCTGCTGCCCATTCAATCGGTGGGCGTCATGGGCGATGAGCGTACTTATGAGCAGCCCGTTGTGCTTCGGGCGGTGAATTCCACGGATGGAATGACGGCAGAATGGAGCCGTTTGCCGCACGAGTTTTTGGCGGTGGTCTCGAACGAAATCGTCAACAACGTGAAGGGTATCAACCGGGTGGTGTACGACATCAGTACAAAGCCGCCAGCGACGATTGAGTGGGAGTGAGGAGAGGGATGAGGGATGAGGGATGAGGGATGAAAATTTGAGCTTGATTTAACTTGAAAAATACTTGACCTATTTAATTGGAAATGAATGATTTAGGGTTCCAGTTAGGGGTCAGGGGCAAACAACGACATGAGAATAAAGATGGCACGATTCGGAATCCTGAACACCTGCTTGGCGGCTTTCCTGCTGGCATTGGTGCTTCCATCTTGTGGCTTGTTCAAGCCTGCTGCCGACCCGTCCAAAGACAAAGTCTATAAGGACGATGAAATTGGCGACATCCAAAGCGGCAAGGTGTTCGACCCTGAAACTGGCACCTACCGGGAGGTAAAAACAGTGGACGCAAAAGTGGACACCGTTCGCTGGTCGGACCTTTCGGAGGAGAAGTTCCCGCCCATCAAGACGGACAGTCCGATGAATGGCGGCGGCAATACGGGCGGCGGCACAAAGCCAAATTCGGGTGGTAACACTGGGGGTAATTCTGGTGGGGGTACTGCCACTGGAAACGGCAAAGGCAATGTGACCATCCTGCTGCCGTTCATGGCCAATGCATCGGCTTCCGGGGTGCCTGAAAACTCGCAATGGGCCGTCAGTTTTTATGCTGGCGCAAGGCTGGCCTATGATGATTTGGAGGAAGATGGTGCAAAATTCACGGTGAACGTGATGGATTCCGAGGAGTCTTCCACCGCCAAAGTGGGTTCCTTGACCAAGGGCAGCGAACTTGCAAATGCCGACTTGATTATTGGCCCCTACAAACGGGACAATGTGAACCTCCTACAGGATTTTGCGAAGAAAAACAAAATACCGCTCGTGGTTCCCTACACTGCGCAAACGGGCGTGGCGGAGGACAATCCTTATTATTTACAAGTAAACCCATCGCTGAAAACGCATTGCGAAGCGATGACCAAGCATATCCGCAAATCGCACCAACCAGAGAACGTGGTGCTGGTGGCCTTGGATAAAGCGGAGGAGAAAGCACGTTTCAAGTTTTTTCAGGATGCAAATTCGGTAATTGAAAAAGGTAAAACAGGCCGTAAATTCAAGGAATTGCTCGTACCGGAAGGTGCCGCCAATTTCCATACCATCAATATCGGCCAGTTTTTAAATCCAAATGCAACGACGGTTTTTGTGGTGCCTTCTTGGTCGAACCAGACTTTTATTTACTCGCTGCTCCGCCAACTCATGGCCAAGCAGAGCGAAGGAGAGGACATCATCGTTTATGGCATGAACATGTGGCTTGAGTTCGAACAGATTGATTTTGAGTATTTTGAGAAGCTAAAGCTGCACGTCAGCAGTGCTTCTTACGTTGACCCGAATGATGAAAAAGTCAAGCAATTCAGGCAGAAGTATTTCCAAAGCTATGGCACGGTGCCAAACGACGAAGCATATTTAGGCTATGATGTAATGCTCTATTTCGGGAAACAATTGGCCAAATACGGCAAGGATTTTCCTGAGAAATTGGACGGACGCCCATCGGATGTACTGCACGGTCGTTTCGATTTCCAACGGGTGGTGGCCGACCCATCCAAGCATAAGGAAGACTTGGATTATTACGACCAACTAGAGAATAATTTTGTGCATATCCTCAAGTTTCAGGAGTTCCACCTCCAGCCTGCGGATTAAGTTTGCATTTCAGCATAATAACGTCGGCAGGGCGCAATGCCTTGCCGACGTTTTTTTATTGTCGTATGAATAAAAGAAGGCTCGAAAAATTCCAATCCGTTATTAATCGCCGACAACCTGACCTGACGGTGGTACTGGAGAACGTAACTGACCTGCACAATATCGGGGCAGTGCTCCGAACTGCCGACTCGGTTGGCATTTTTGAAGCTTATATTCTGAATACGGACGAACACCTTCAGAAAGATTATGTCACCATTGGCAAACGCTCCTCGATGGGCACCCGGAAATGGGTGGATATCCATTATTTCACCGATGCTGAAGCTTGCTTCAAGGAATTAAAAAACAAATACAATAAGGTATTTGGGGCAATGATTGGAGAAGGCGTGAGCGACTTCCATCAGCTTGATTTAACGGAGCCGGTTGCGCTGTTTTTTGGCAATGAAAGGCGGGGGATTTCAACGGTTTCGCAGCCATTTTTGGATGGGAAATTCATGATTCCACAATATGGAATGGCAGAGAGCCTAAATGTATCGGTGGCCTGTGCGGTCACGCTATACGAGGCATTTAGACAGCGAAATGAAAAAGGATTTTATGATGCACCTTATAAGATGAGTGAGGCAGAAAGGTCGAGCTTATTCGAGGTTTATTATGAGCGGCATAAAGCGAGGGATAGGCGGTCGGTAAAAGCTTATAAAAACGATTAAAACTTTAAACTTAGAAAGCCTCTCAACAAAAAGGGCGGTGACATCTTTGATGCCGCCGCCCCTTTTGTTTCTGGGAGAGTGCCCAAATTAATTTTGAGGAAAATTATTTAGCAATAACAAATTTCCCAATTTCAGCCCCCAAGCCAGTTTTTAAACGGTAGTAATAAATGCCGTTTGGCAAATGGCTGATGTTTTCGGCAAACTTATACGTGCCGCTGGCAAACTCATCTGCTGCAATTTGCCCAACAACCCTGCCGACATTATCCAATAAATCAAGGCTCAATTTCTCTTGATTTGACAATGTGAACTCAAAATAGGCAATTTCGCCAACAGGATTGGGATAAACATGCACGATATTGTCACCTTTAAAATTCACCTGACGAATCGGGCTATAGGTGTAGTTGCCGTTCAAATCCAATTGTTTTAGGCGGAAATAATAAGAGCCAGGCTCCAAATCTTTTACATTGAAGGAATAGTGAGCAAGTTCATTGCTATTGCCTTTGCCAGCCACAAATCCAAGTTTTTGGAAGCCTGAGTCCTCGCTTCGCATTTCCACTTCAAAGCCTGCGTTATTTGCCTCCGAGGCGGTCGCCCAATTCAGGATGGCATTGTTTCGGTCTGCTTTTGCCTCAAATTTTGCAAATTCTACGGGAAGTATCAGGTACTCACCCCCACTACAGGTATATACCGACACATCATCAATAAACAAGTCGGAAGGGTAAATGGCATTTGTAATAATCTCAAACATGATGATTGGTGAAGTGCCAATATAAGCTGACATATCAATCAATTGACGCTTCCAATCGCTGGCTCCTTCGTCATTGCACATATTGTAGGTCTTGACGATGCTACCGTTCACTTTCACATTAAACACATCTCCTCCACAATCTGTGCGGTCATATTTATACCAAAATTCCAAATTGGCAAAACTTGAACCAGCGGGGATATTGATAGTTTGTGAAAGCCTAGCTGTTTCATTGTTTAAATAACCCAGCCAAGCTGAGCCTGTTGCATTGTGGTATGGCGAAGTATTGTCAACGATGAATTGGCCGTTGCTGGAGTATTCCGTCCAACCAACATAAGTGGACATACTGCCAGCAGTAACACGTTCTCCACAAGTAGAATTAGCTGGTGTTATTCTTAAATCAGCATTGTTGATGTCAAAAAACACATTATCTGAGCATTTAATCTTGATACGAGCCGCACTAGTGGATGTATTGGGCAAAGTAATGGTTTCTGAGCCATCATTTGCCGTAGCAGTGACCAAATTCGTGAAGGTGATGCCGCCATCCAAAGACAGCATAATATCAACATTGGCGCAGCTTATAGGTGCAGCAGTTGTACCCGCTACACTCCAAGTTACCGTTATATTCCCTTCCACATTGCTGGTGGCATTATGGGAAGTAATGGCGAATGGGCCAGCCGCATTGGTGACGTGCAAAATAATTAAATCCATTCCAAATCCACCGCCAACAGTTTGGTTGTCACGAACCGTTAGGTTGAAATTTAGGTCACGAGATACCGATGGCAATTTTTCACCAACGCTTGAAGTATTGTCAAGGATATCGTAAAGAATTGGGAATGAACGTTTTGCATTCGTGCTTGGGAGGAATGACCTGAACAATGGCGCAGTAGCAGAAGCGCTGCTTGGCGCACCTTGTGCTCCTAAATCAACTTGCTCCCATACATAGGTGACGGGATTTCCATCTGGGTCGGTGCCAGCGCCTGTCAACTCAAACGGCGTGGAAATTGGGATGTATTTGCCGTCCACCGAATTTGGGTCGGCATTAGCTGTGGGCTTGTTATTGGTAGTAGTGACCACTGTTCCACAAGTGCTGCCCGTTCCCGAAGTTTTATAGGTTTGAATTTCGGAAAGGCTGATTGCATGAAAATAAGCATCCGTCCTCCTTTGCAAATTCTGAGCGCCGCAAAGCCCAGTATAAGACATAATGGTCGAACCGCTGCCAGGCTCATAAGCGGAAGCTGCATAATAGTTTGCCACAGTGCAAGAACCAACTACTCCACCATTAAAAGTATGGTGCGCACCAAATTGATGGCCCATCTCATGCGCAACATAATCAACATCAAAAGCATCCGTCTTTGGATATATCGCTGCTGTCATACCTCGT
>JADLHE010000189.1 GCA_020848965.1 Saprospiraceae bacterium | reverse complement strand
GTGGCCAATATCCCCGGCAAGTTCGACCGGCCCGGCGTTTATGGCGACCCCGGCGGCGGCTGGTATGGCGACGAAGTGGAGCGTTACCTCTGTTTTCAGCAGGCCGTGCTGAAATGGGTGGTGGACATGCAGTGGAAACCGCAAATCCTCCATTGCCACGACCACCACACGGGCCTCATTCCTTTTATGGTGAAATATTGCCCAGAGTACCATTCGCTCCGCAATACGCCCACCATTTTTACCATCCACAACGGGGAATACAGCGGTGCTTTCAGTTGGAACAATGCACACCTGCTGCCCTATTTTCAAGCTGATGCCCGTTGGCTGCTCGATTGGGGCAATACGATATGCCCATTGGCGGCTGCGTTGAAGTGCTGCTGGCGCTTCACCACTGTGTCACCCGGTTATTTGGAAGAGCTGAAGTACAGTGCTGCCGGCCTCGAACCGCTCATCAACGCCGAAATGCCCAAGGCTTGGGGCATCATCAACGGCATTGACACAGCGCTTTGGGACCCTTCCTACGACAAATACATTTCCTATAAACTGGAGAAAGGCAAGATTGAGGAATACAAGCAGATGAACAAAGAGAAGCTGCACGACCGCTTCCGCATTATTCCTGATTTGCCCATCATCACCTTTATCGGTCGTTTGGTGCGGGAAAAGGGGGCGGATCTGATTCCCGATGTCATTCGCAGGGTCGTGGGCAGTGGCGTAAGGGCAGGCTTCGTCGTACTTGGCACAGGCGAACCAGATTTGATGCGGGAGTTTGCGGAGTTGAAGCACCAATTGCCGGGCTTTTACGATGCTTCTTTGGAATACAACGAGGGCTTGGCGCACCAACTTTATGCCGGCTCCGACTTCTTGCTCATGCCCTCACGGGTAGAGCCTTGCGGCTTGAACCAAATGTACGCTTGCCGTTATGGCAGCATTCCCATTGTGCGCAGCGTGGGCGGCTTAAAAGACACCATTATTGACATCGGCGACCAAGGCGGGCGGGGCATCCGCTTCAATCAGTTCTCAGTGGACGATGCCGCTATGGCCATCTTCCGTGCTGTGAAGGTTTACAACAATCCTGAGGTGCTGGCAAGTTTGCGGGAGCGCATCATGGCCGTGGACTTTTCATGGGAGCGCTCGGCGAAGGATTATATCCGGTTGTATGATGAATTGAGTTGAAGCTAGGCTTCAAAAAACAAGAACGGCGGTGGCATTTTCGATGCCACCGCCGTTCTTGTTTAGGGTTATCGGCGTTTTTTGCTTCGCAAAATTTCCGTTTCGACCATTATAAACTCAACTTATCCGACAGGAATTTATCAATCTCCGCCATCGGCATGTCCACTGCGATAATCTTCCTGTCCGGGCCAATCAAAAACTTGGTGGGCAGCTGCTTCACGCCGTAGTCGTTGGCGATGGGAGAGTCAAAAAAGCGGAAGTTGCTCACGGGGTCAATGGCTTGATAAGGCCAAGTGAAGCCCAAACGCTGAATTGCACCCGCCCAACGTTGCCTATCCTTTTCCACGGCCACACTGACAACGGTAAAGCCATCCGCATCCTTGAACTTTGAGGTACCGAATTTTTCTTGCAGCACAATTAATTCGGGTGCCTCGGCAATGCAGGGGCCGCACCAGCTTCCCCAAAAGTCCAGCAGAACGTATTTACCTTGAAGATCGGAAAGTTTGAAGCCAAAATTGGTATGCGAAACGGCCACGAAATCAGGAGCTTTCTCGCCACCATCCACGCTGGGGCGCATGTAGAATTGCTTTGCAACGGTGAACAGGCCAGCAGCCACGACGAAGATTATCAGGAAATTGATTGGATTCCATTTTTTCATGGAGCAAATATAGAAAATGGCGTCACCAATAGTCGCAAGCTAAAAGGAAGCGACTATCTCCTCGAACCAATAAAGCGGCGCTTGCACTTTATCGCCCGTTTGGGTATCGCATTTATAGAAATCAAAATAAAGCGGGAGGTTTTCGCCCATCCTTTCCAGCAGTTTTTCTAGCCTTTGCTGTGCAACAAGTTGATTTTGTTCAAGATAGGCGTTGCGCCAGCAATAGAAAGCCTCGTCGTGCAGCTCGATAATGTCCAGCAATACAGGGTCGTTGATATGCGCTTCCATGAACTCCCTGGCCAGCATCCCATGATGCTTGATGCGCCTACCCAAGACAAACTCCTTATACTTGAAGGCATCATGGGCTATCGCAATAAGCCGCAGTTTTTGCTTATCCTCCAAGTTTTTTGCTTGCCGCTCCACGTTCTCCAGCACATCCCGCACATGGTAGCCCACTTTGCCCTCAGGGTGGCCAAAACGGGGCTTGCCCCAGTTCAGGCCCTCCTGAAATTCCGGGCTTTCCAGCAACCGAGCTTCAAAATCATTCTCAGGCTGAAAAAAGTAGAATGCATCGGGTTTGTCTTGAAACATGAGCGGTGCTTCGCAAAATTAGCTATCGTTTAATGTCTGAAATGCCTCGTCCCCGTCATCACCATCCGCATCCCATTGGCGTCGCAATAGTCCACGCTGTCTTGGTCCTTGATGGAGCCACCGGGGTGAATGACTGCGTCAATGCCCTCGACGTGGGCGATTTCCACGCAATCGGGGAAGGGGAAAAAGGCGTCGCTGGCCATAACCGCCCCTTTCAGGTCAAACCCAAACGATTTGGCCTTGTGGATGGCCTGCCGCAGGGCATCCACCCGGTTCGGTTGGCCGCAGCCCATGCCGATGAGCTGGCGGTCTTTCACGAGGGCGATGCCGTTGGATTTCAGGTGCTTCACGCAAGTGCTGGCGAATATCAGGTCGCCGATTTCGCCCTCCGTGGGGGCAATTTTAGTTACCTGCTTCAGGTCGGCGGGCGTCTCGCCTTTCAGGTCGGTGTCCTGTTCCACCACGCCGTTCAGTAGGCTGCGGAAGGAGCGGGACTGCACGTAGAAGTCCTTGATTTTCAGTAGGATACGGTTCTTTTTGGAGGACAAATGCGCCAGTGCGTCTGCCTCAAAGCCCGGTGCAATCAGCACCTCGTAGAACAACTGGTCAATCTCTTGGGCCGTGGCCAAATCCACTGTTTTGTTGCAAACAAAAATGCCACCGAAGGCGCTCACGTTGTCGCAGGCGAGGGCGGCTTTCCATGCCTCCACAAGTGTTGGACGGGTAGCCACGCCGCAGGCGTTGGTGTGTTTAAGGATGGCAAACGTGGGGTCACTGTGCTGAAATTCCCGCATGAGCTGCACGGCGGCGTCCACATCCACGAGGTTGTTGTAGCTGAGCTGTTTGCCACTCAGCACCTCAAACATTTCCTCCAAATTCCCATAGAAAACACCCGATTGGTGCGGGTTTTCGCCGTAGCGTAGCACTTCACTTTGGTGGATGCTATGCTTGAATGACAGCTCGCCGCTGTCCCGGTTGAAGTAGTTGAAGATGGCCGTATCGTAATTGCTGGACACCTTGAAGCCACGGCGGGCGAGTTCCCGACGGTCTTCGAGGTCGGTGCAACCATCTTTTTGCTGCAAGCAATCCAAAAGGAAAGCGTACTCGTCCTTGCTGGGCACGATGGCCACATCGCCGAAGTTTTTCGAGGCTGCCCGGATGAGCGAGATGCCGCCGATATCTATTTTTTCGATGATTTCGGCCTCGTCCTGCGTCTTGGCCACCGTTTCTTCGAAGGGATACAAATCCACGATAACAAGGTCAATCTCTGGGATGTCGTACTTCCGCAACTGCGATTGGTGCGCCTCTTCCCGGATGGCGAGGATGCCGCCGAACACGTTGGGGTGAAGTGTCTTTACCCGCCCATCGAGGATGGAGGGGTAGCCCGTCAGTCCTTCCACGGATTTCACCGGAACGCCAAGGCTTTCGATAAATGACTGCGTACCGCCCGTGGAATAGATGGTGACGTTGTGCTTGTGCAGCTCATGGATGATGGGTTCGAGGCCGTCTTTGTAGAACACGGAAATGAGTGCGGAAGTGATTTTTTTCGTTTTCAAAGGATGAAGTTGATTTTATAGAAGCCCGAAAGCCTGATTTTTAAAAATTATGGTTTTCTCGATAGGGCGGCAAAGGTAGCGGGTTCGGCTAGCTTGCCAAAGTCAAATAATCCGGTATTCTTTGGTAAAGGCTTGCAGGTTTTCAATTTTAGAAACCTGATTTTTGGACATATCTGGTTAGCCAAAAGGCTTTAGCCCCATTTACTTTGTGGCTATGAAAGCAATTGATTTGAATACTGACAATTGCAACACCTCAATCTCTAAACACAAAAAGTAAACACGCTCTACCCTTTTTTCCTTCTGTTTTTTGACTCCAGATACTAAGCTGTGAAAACTTTGGGACTATTTCATACAGGATTTCGACGGCCCGCTGGACCACGCTCCCAGCGGGCTGTTTTTTTTGTAGCCGCCATATTTATTTGGCGAACCAGTCTGCTACAATGCTCCCAGTCTGCCAAGCTCTTCCCGCAGTATCTCCGGTGAAGTGAAATGAATAGACTCAATGCCCAACGCCCTACCAGCCAGCACGTTTCGGTGGTTATCGTCAATGAACACGGCCTTTTCAGGGGCCACCTCGTAGCGGTTGAGCAGGATTTGGTAGAACTCAGGGAAAGGCTTGCGGGTCATTTCCACACCGCTCACCACGATGCCATCGAACCAGTGCAGGAAGTCAAATTTATCTAAGGCCACGGGGAAGGTCTCCGCCGACCAATTGGTGAGCGCATAAATTCGGTACTTGTTGGCGGCCTTCAGTTCCCTGAAAATATCCACAGTGCCTTCGATGGCCCCGCCGAGCATTTCCTCCCAGCGGCCATAGTAGGCTTTGATTTCGTCTTGCCATTCGGGGTGCTCATCCAACAGCAGGTCGGTGGCGGCTTGCAGGGAGCGGCCAGCATCCTGCTCCTCGTTCCAGTGCGGGGTGCAGATGTTGTCGTAGAAATACTTTTTGCGGTCGGGGTTGTTGGCAAAAACGGCGTCGAACACGTAGTCGGGGTTCCAGTCAATGAGCACGCCGCCGAGGTCGAAGATAATGGTATCCATTAATTTAGGAATGAGGGATGAGGAATTAGGGATGAAAGGGCCAGCGCTTGATAGCTAGGCTTGGTGTTTTAATGACGCAAAGCTAGAAATAAAAAGGGCCATGCCAGCATTGGCACAGCCCAAAAAGTCAAGTAATTTCTTAGCAAATGCGCTTTCAATTCATTTCCACGTATTTTTTGAAATTATCCAAAATTGCCTGCCAGCCGGCCTTTTGCATCTCCACGGGGTTCATGCTTTCCGCATCAAAGGTTTCAAAGACGTGCGTCTTGCCATCCTCCATTTCTGTGAAATGCACCTCCACCTTCCGCCCATCGCTCATGGTGTATGCAATAATTTTATGCTCAACAACTTGGTCATAAACGCCGCCGAAATCAAAGCCGAAACTGCCGTCCTTGGCCTCCATGCGGGAACTGAACGAGCCGCCCGTGCGCAGGTCGTTTTCGGCACGGGGCGTGTGCCAATCGGGCGAGGCGTTGTTCCACTGCATGATGTCCGCTGGTGTGGTCCATGCTTTCCAGACCTTGGCCATTGGGGCTTCCATGACGGCTTCCACGGAAACGACTGCCGTGGCGTTTTCGTCGTCGGCAGCTTGGCGCATGGCCTCAATGTCCAGTTTTTGCATTTTCATCATGGCGCCCATCGCCCGCTGTGAGCGAGCAGGGTCGGGGTCTGCAAAGAGTTGGAACATCTCCACGGGCACGATTTGCCACGACATGCCGAATTTGTCCTTGAGCCAACCGCATTGGCTTTCTTGGCCGCCATCGGCAGTGAGTTTTTCCCAAAAATAATCCACTTCGCCCTGCCCCTCGCAATTGACGACGAAGGAAGTAGCCTCTGTAAATTTGAACAACGGCCCGCCGTTCAGTGCCGTGAATTTTTGTCCATCCAACGTGAAGCCAACGGTTATCACCTGTTCGCCTTGTCGGAAAACGCCGTCCACTTTTGAGTTTGGGAAAATGGAGGTGTAGAAATTGGCCGCCTCTTCGGCTTGGCCATCGTACCAAAAGAAAGGAGTTATTTTTTGCATGACTGTTTTATTGTGAAAGGTGAAGGGCCGTCTTTTTTGTAAAAAGGTGAGGCTTAGGATGTTCATTGTTTCATTCGTCTTTTATGTAGCTCATTGGTTTATTTGCCGCTATCGCAAACTTCGTTCGACAAAATACTTCATCGCCCGTTGCATGAATGCAGCAAATTCAGGCTGTGACTGTCCATTTTGGCTGAGGTACCGTTCATCGGCTACGTACAAATCGCCCAATCCAGCATAGGCATCGGCCTGTAAATCAGCGGAACCTGAGGTTCCCCAAAAACCCCGTATGACTGCGTAATGCCTTGCTATCAGCGATTGCACGAGTGGCTCAGTCGCATCGTTGAATCGGAGGTCGAACAACAACTTGCCGACTAGCTCCGATTCTTGTTTTAAGGCTTCTATGCTTGCCCGGCTGAGGTCGCTCAGGTGCTCCTCGGATTTTTGAACAGTATCTTCGCCCCATTTCTCGGCAGCTTCTTTTCTCCATGTTTTGGCCGTTTCCTTCGGAATGCCCTTGTAGAGAAACTCAAGATTTGACATGATTCCTTTTGTTTTTAAATAGTGAATAGTCTCATCAATCGTTTCGAGCAAGGTGTCCAGCTCCCGTTGCCGCTCCTGGAAAGCGGCTTTTTGCATTTCAAGTGCTTTACTTGGGTCGTCTAGTAGGCGCTTGATTTCCGCCAAAGGAAAGCCCAACTCCCGATACATCAACACCTGTTGCAACCGCTGCATTTCAAGTTCGCCATAGTAGCGATAGCCAGCCTCAGAGCGTGAGCATGGCTTCAGCAGCCCAAGCTCGTCGTAGAGGTGCAAGGTGCGCACGCTCACACCGGATATTTTCGACAACTGGCTGACGGTAATTTTTCTCTTGCTCAAAACCGATTGATTTTAATGTCGGTGCAAACAAAAGGGCTGACGCTGCGTGAGGGTCAACAATCAGTGCTGATTATTTTTCTCGTCGCAGTTCACCATCCACCGCACCCCGTACTTGTCCGTGCAGCTACCGTAAAGTGCGCCCCAGAACATGTCCTGTAGCTCCATTTCCACCTTACCGCCCGTCGAGAGGGCATCGAACAGCCGCCGGGCCTCCACCCTCGTATCGGGCGAGAGGCTGATATAGCTGTTGTTGCCGAAGGCGACCTTGAAGCCCATGTGCTCCACGGCGTCGGTGCCCATCAGGTAGTGCACGCCGCCGAGTATGGGAAGGCAGATGTGCATAACGAGGTTTTGGTCGGCCTCGCTCATCGGTGGGGCGTCTGGGCTAGGCGGCGCTCCGCCCATGCGCATGATTTCACCCACGAACTCGCTTTGGAAAACGGTTTTGTAGTAATTGAATGCCTCCTCCGTGTTGCCTGGGAAGTTGAGGTAAGTGCTTACGCTTGCCATGTTTTCTTAGTAATAAATAATGAGTGATAAATGATGAATCAGGCTTCGACCAGTTCCTTTATTTTGGCCAGTGCTTTTGGGAAGGTTTCCTGGAAATAGCTGGCGTACTCGCCAACCGTGTCCAGTTCGACGGCCAGTTCCGTGCCGCCATCGGCAGTGGGCCGCAGGTAGTATTTCTCAAATGCATCCTTCCATCCCTTCGAGAAGTCCTCTACGCCGTTGGCCACCTCGCCGAGGTGCTCGAAAATCATGGTGTCGTTCGGCACGAGCTTCGCAATGCGACTTGTCATGCCACCAGTGCCGCCATTACCGTCAGGCCCAAGGAACAAGATTTTGCTACCCTCCTGCCAGTCGCTCACGGCATGGGAGCCTTCGTGAAAAGTGGCCGTCCAGGCACGGTAGCTGGCATCGTCCCAGAGTACTTGCCAGACCCGCTCCCGTGGGGCGTTGATGGTGGTGGTGAAATTGAGTTTTTCCATTTCAATTGGTTTTATTTCGAAAATGAAATGCCATTGGCTGCCATCGCTGCCTTGATTTTTTCCAAAGCATTCGGGCCAATGCCGTGCATATCGGCGACTTCATTTTCCGTGAATTTTGAAAAATCGGACAACGGGCCTATGCCAGCGTTGGCCAGTGCCCTTTTTGCGGGAGCGGCCAGTTTGTTGAGCACATCGTCTCCCAGGGACTTGTTTTTCTCGCAGATGGGACAAACCGGGCAATCACTGCTTTTCCAGTATTGGTGCCCGTTGCTGCAAGTACGTTGCGACTTTTCGGTGGTCATTATTCCTTCGGATAATCGTAGTTGACCATCCATTGCACGCCAAATCGGTCGGCGCACATGCCGAAATAAGCGCCCCAGAAAGTGTCGGCAATGGGCATTGATACGTTGCCGCCCTCCGACAGGCCACTGAAAATCCGGTCGGCCTCCTCTTTGCTTTCGGTATGAACAGAGATATTAAAAAGGTTGCCATGCACACCGTTGGTGAACGATGGCGGGCAGTCGCTGCCCATTAACACGTGGGTTCCTGAGGTGCCTATCGGCAGCGCAACGTGCAGTATTTTATTGGCTTCGCTATCGGGCATCGGTTCTTCGGAGGCGGGCATGTCGCCAAAGCGGGAGAACATTTGAAACTCACCTCCAAACACTGATTTGTAGTGGTTGAAGGCAGCTTCGCAATTGCCATTGAAATTGATGTAAGGATTGATTAGTGCCATTTCGGGTGATTGTATTTGGTGAAAAAAATGGTGATTATTTCTTTTTCGGCTTCGCCAAGGTCTCCGTCGCTCGGAATTTCACTATCCGGGAAATCAATTCCAGCGGCATTGGCTGGTTCAGGGGGAACTGCACGGAGCCCTTTCCCTGCTTGAATTTGGAAAGCTCTTCGGCAAATTCGGTGTGGCCCGTGGGGGTGGCGTAAAAACCCAAGTGCCCGGCATACCCAGCAAAATACACAAGCGGGTGGCCGTTCAGCTTGTAGGCGGGCATGGCATAGGCGATGCACTCCACGGCATCGGGCGCTGCGGCCTTGATGGCGGCCCGAACCTGCTGCAAGACACTTTGCGTCTCTGCCGGAAACCCGGCGATATAATCTTCAACGTTGTTTGCCTTTTCCATTGTTCAATCCTTTAGTTTCACCAAACACCGCACATCGTCGCCCTCATAAATTTCGAGGCAATAACCCTGCGGGTCAATGCGTGGGTCGGTGAGCATTCTTTGAAAGCATTCGCCGATGGCGGGGATGTGCTTCATGAAATCATGCACGGCCTCGCAAATGTAGCTACCCTTTTTTATTGTGAATTTTTCTAAAGCGTATTTTTCCGCTTCCGCCTCGTGCAGTTCTCCGGCAGCGGCCAAATAGCGGGTTTTGCCCTGCTCCATCCAAGAAATGCCATAGTACCCTCGCTGCACAGAAAACGGCACGATGCCATGCAGTTTTTCATGGGCATTGCCGACCCCATTCGGGAAAGACGTTGCCTCGATGTACATGACCAATTTGTCGTTTTCGAAGGTGGTTATTTCCATTTTTTGTTTTAAAAATTTGATGAAGCAAAGTTGATTTCTTTTGAACTACCACCAAAAGGGGAATTGCGACAAAGCAAGGGGGAATTATGACAAAACTTTTTGTTTAAAAATTATTGCCAATTTCAAAACCAATTCTACCTTTGTCAATGAAGCTTATTTGCTCCGCAATTTAAAAAAACGAAACGATGACCGCTGCTGAATTCAAGGAACTTGCCCTCGCCTTCCCCGGCACAGAAGCCGCCCCGCACTTCGACCGCACGGCTTTCAAGGTGGTGAAACGGCGCATTTTCGCCTCGCTGCACGAGCCTAGCCAGTCCGCCAATATCTGTCTCACCCCGACCGAACAGGCCGAGTTCTGCGAGGTGGGCGGCCCTGGCGTCTTTCCCATACCCAATAAATGGGGGCAGCAGGGCTGGACGACTTTTGAACTGAAGGACGTAGCCGAGGAAGTGATGCAGGCAGCGATGGAGGCGGCGTATGGGGCGGCGATGGTGGAGAAGGGGAAGAAATGAGATTTTCACAACCATTTTTCACCATAAATAAACTGCAACTATGAAAGAGACTACAAACACCGCCAACGTCAAAGGAGAAGCCTACGACCAACTCGTGGCCGATGCCAAAGCAAGGGTGAAGGCTGGGCAATTGGCTGCGTGGCGAGCCGTTAACAAAGAACTGATAACCCTCTATTGGGACTTGGGCAAGTTGATTGTCGAGCGGCAACAGCGGCACGGCTGGGGCAACTCGGTGGTGGAAATGCTGGCGAAGGACTTGCAGATGGCGTTTCCAAGGACTCGTGGGCTGTCTGCTTCTAATATGTGGCGAGCTAGAGCATTTTACCTTACTTACCACGATGCTGAAATTCTCGCGTTGATAACGCGAGAAATTGGCTGGACACAGAACTACACCATCTTTGAAAAATGCAAAGACCCACACGAGCGTCATTTTTATTTATTAATGACCAAGCGTTTTGGCTGGACGGTGAACGTCCTCATCCACCAAATCGAGAACCAGACCTTTGAAAAGACGGTCATCGGCCAGCAGAATTTTGAGGAAACACTGCCCGAAAACTTGCAATCCCAAGCCATTCTGGCGGTGAAGGACGAGTACGCCTTTGATTTTCTCGAACTTGGCGACCAACACTCGGAGTACCAACTCGAACAGGCCATCCTTCAGAATATTCGGCAGTTCTTAGTGGAAATGGGCGGCGATTTCTGCTTCATTGCCAACCAGTTCCCGCTCGAACTGAACGGTAAAGACTACCGGGTTGACCTATTGCTTTTCCATCGGGAGTTGCAGTCGCTGGTTGCTATTGATTTGAAAATCAACGAGTTCGAGCCGGAGCATACGGGCAAAATGAGCTTTTATCTC
>JADLHE010000188.1 GCA_020848965.1 Saprospiraceae bacterium | reverse complement strand
CGCCTTCAATGCGAGGGCTGGCGCAACCGTCATCGGCGCACGGGACTTCCTCGTGGCCTATAACGTGAACCTGAACACCACCAGCGAGCGCCGGGCCAACAGCGTGGCCTTCGACGTACGGGAACAAGGGCGGGTGCTGCGCAAGGGAGACCCTATTGAGGGCGAAATCGTGAAGGATGAAAACGGCGAACCTGTACGGGTGCCCGGTGCTTGCAAGGCGGTGAAGGGCATCGGTTGGTACATACCGGAGTACGGCGTGGCTCAGGTAAGCATGAACCTGACCAATATCGAAGTAACGCCGCTGCACGTGGCCTTCGAGGAGTGCTGCAAAAGCGCCGACCGCCGTGGGATGCGGGTCACTGGCTCGGAACTCGTGGGCCTGGTGCCGCTGAAAGTGATGACCGAAGCTGGCCGCTATTTCCTCCGAAAACAAAAATGGAGCACGGGCGTGTCGGAAGAAGAACTCATCCACATCGCCGTGAAGTCGCTGGGCCTGGACGAGTTGGCACCGTTTGACCCAAAGAAAAAAATCATCGAATACCAATTGGCGGACGAGCAATCGGCCCCGCTCGTGAACATGAACCTTCGGGCCTTTGCCAACGAAACGGCCAAGGACTCGCCCGCCCCCGGCGGCGGCTCTATTTCGGCCTACATGGGTGCGCTCGGTGCTGCCCTCGGCACGATGGTTGCCAACCTCAGCGCTGGCAAACGTGGTTGGGACGACCGCTTGGAGGAGTTCTCAGTTTGGGCAGAAAAAGGGCAAAAGCTCAAAGACACCCTGCTGAAACTGGTGGACGAAGACACCGCCGCCTTCAACCAAATCATGGCGGCCTTCCGTTTGCCGAAGGAAACCGCCGAGGAAAAAGCCGTCCGAAAAGCCGCCATTCAGGCTGCTACGCAATACGCCATCGAAACGCCGATGCGCACAATGGAGGCCGCTTTTGCCGTGTTCCCGCTCGCCGAGGCGATGGTTAAAGACGGCAACCCGAACTCTGTGAGCGATGCAGGTGTGAGTGCGCTCTGCGCCCGTGCCGCCGTGCATGGTGCTTGGATGAACGTAAAAATCAACACCAACAGCCTCTCCGACAAGGCATTGGCCGCCGATTTCCTGAAAAGGGCAGCCACCATTAGGGAGCAAACGGATGAATGGGAGCGGAAAATCGTAAGCTTGGTGGAAGAAAAAATGTAACGGCCAGTTCCTCCATGCGCTAATACCGATGCATCCGCTGAAATATGGAAATCCTGCTTGTCATAGCTTGGGCCGTGCTCAATGCCATCATCGGCATTGCGTACCTGCGTGTGGTGCTTCGCTACCGGGCTGACTGGCGGAAGCTGCCGGATTGGAGTTTGCCAATTGATTTTTCACCCAAAACCAAAATCAGCGTCATCGTGCCGGCCCGCAATGAGGCAGCCAAATTGCCGGATTGCTTGGCATCCATTGCGCAGCAAGGCTATCCATCTGGGCTTTTCGAAGTCGTGGTCATTGACGATGCTTCGGAAGATGGAACCGCAGCAATGGCAACCGATTTTGCGGAGCAATACGCAAATTTCAAGACCATCAGTTTGGTTAAGAATGGCGGCAGTTCTCCCTTCCCTGCATTGCCCTACGGCAAAAAAGCTGCCATTGAAATGGGCATTGCCGCAGCCTGCGGTGAGTTAATCGTGTGTACCGACGCCGATTGCATGGTTCCAAAAAATTGGCTCTTGCATTTGGCCGCTTTTTATGAAACAACGGGGGCCAAATTCATCGCAGCACCCGTTGCTTTCCACCATGAAAAAGGCGGGCTGCAGCGCTTTCAATCCTTGGATTTTCTGGGCATGATGGGCGTTACGGGGGCGGGTTTTCAATCGGGCAGCGGGCTGCTCTGCAATGGGGCTAACCTCGCCTACCCGAAGGCCATTTTTGAGGAGGTCGGCGGCTTCGAGGGCATAGATGGGCTGGCCAGCGGCGATGATATGCTCCTGCTGCACAAAGTCGCAAAGCGCTATCCCAACGAGGTTTTTTTCCTAAAAAACAAAGCTGCGACCGTTCTCACCGAGGCACAGCCCAACCTTCGCAGTTTTTTGTCGCAACGCTTACGATGGGCCTCAAAATCAAGGAGTTACGAAGACCGGCAAGTGACCTTCCGGCTGGGCGTGGTCTTCCTGCTTTGTTGGGCTATTTGCTTGAATGCGGCGCTGGCCATCTGGCTGGGTTGGCCGTTGCTGGCTTTGTCTTTTGGCTTGTTATTGATGAAATCAGCAACTGACTTTGTTTTCCTCCAGGAAATGGCCACGTACTTCCAACGGGGAGATTTGATGCGCCAATATTGGCGGTCGCAACTCGTCCACATCGCCTATATCATCGTGGTGGGAACATGGGCCAATTTTGCGAAGCGATATGAATGGAAAGGGCGGCGGGTGCGCTAAAGCACCAATACCCGTTGCCAAATCGCATGACCGCTGCTGGTCGTAATTTTCAGGAAATACATACCGGACAGTACTGGCTCGATGGCCAATTCCAAGGTTTTACGCCCGCTCCCCTTCCAATGCAGATGCTGTCTGCCATTTGCATCCATCAACGCCATTTCTTCGATAGCCTCGTTCTCTTTCATCAATTTGACGCTTATTCGGTTGGTGGCAGGGTTTGGGAAAACGAGCAAAACCTGTTCATCCGAGGCGGCCTCCTGCACAGCGGTTGGGGGCTGGTTGATGGCTCCCGGCGTAGGCTGCACGGGTTGAAACGCCCCCGTTCCATTGGGTAATCGGCCAATGGCTTGGCCCGGCTGTACATCGCTGAAGGCGTATTGGTCGCAGAGCGAAAACGCATCGCCATTTTTGCGAAAAAGCGCCAAATGTTCGCCCTCGGCGCTGAGTTTGAAATTGGTGTGCATCTGCCCCTGTGTTTCATCGCTGTCCGCCCAAAAGACCCGGTAGCTGTCCTTGACCATCAAGCTGTCCGGCAGGCGCCATTTGCCGGGCACGGCCATATCGTCGGTCAGGTAAAAAGTTTTGATGGAAAAAGGCCAAGGGCCGGGGTGGTAAAGCTCTACCCAGTCTTCGTATTCGCCCGCCGCATCGGGGTAATAGCCACTGTTGCTGGCCATGAATTCATTGATTACCAATGGCCTGGCCTCGGCTCCCACGTAGATAACCCGCCAACCGCAAGCGGGCAAACGGCCTTTTTGGCCAAGGTTGTCCGTGGCTTCGGTGTAGTATTCCATCAGCCCTGATTGCCCAGCGAGGTCGAGGTACACGCCATAGATGCCGTCGCTGGCTGCACCGTCGCCATTCAGTCCATCGTCGAGGAGGGCGAGGCAGGTGACGGGGTCTTGGCCGCCCCATCGGTAACAAACCTGTACGGCCCCCATTTGGTAGTCATCGCTTGCGGCGGCGGAAAAGTTGATGCCATTTGCCGGAGGCAAATAATCATGTGCGGTGCGCTGGATGGTGGGGTTGGCGTCTGAATTGTTCAACTGTTGCAAAGCACTGGAGCGGCGGCCTTGGATATACGGTTTCAAGCCGACGGGCGTATGGTTGAAAGGCAATTCCGTAAACCAGGCATTGTCGAAATCATCCATGTCAAAGCCATAGTCCTGCGGGTAATAGGAGTCCGCTTGCAGGGCAGGCCGAATGAGCGCCTTCAAAGAATCGAGGTAGGGAAACAGGCTCTCGGTGGTAAAAACAGTTTGCAAGAAGCTCCTCATGTATTGTGTAAACCGCTTTTTGTACGCTGGCACTGCCATGAGGCGCTGGACAAGGGGTCTTGCCTGATTGGTAGGAGCCCAACTATAAACATTCTGGGTGATCCAATCAACGCCGAGCCAGTCAATGCCCAAGGTATTGTCGAGGTCGTAGGGGATGTACTCAAATTTATCCGTGACGGGGTTGTGATAGAGGTAAAAATTGTTCTTATTGTAGGCGTAACCGTCCCAGTTTCCATCCAGCACATCAAAAGCGAGGGTTTTCAGGTACGCGTCCACGTTGAACAGTTTTTCCAACTCGCAGGGCAGGTCGGCAATAGGCGTATTGTTGAGCACGGCAATGAACTGGGCGAGGTCGGAATAATCGTCAAGGCTGGTATTGGTCACCAGTTCGTAAGCCCTGCGTCCACCAAGTTCTTCTTTGTAAAGATTGGGGTTATTGCCCTTGAAAACGAGGTCGGCAGGCCAAAGGCATTTGTAGAGATTGCCCTCATCGCTACCGTAGCGTAGCTTCACGAACTGCTCGTCCACGTGCTCCACGTTGATGTAAAGCCCGTAATAAATTCCGTTGACATAGAGCTTGACATGATTCGCACGGGAGCCTATCACGCCCATGGAGCGCAGGAGGTCGCAACTGATTTTTGCCCGTGCCGACAGCGGGTCGTTGTGGTTGCCGTTGAGGTTCAACTTCTCCAAACCCTGCCATTTTCGACCTTCTTCATAGGTGTTGAACGAAATTCTGAAGGATTTTTTGTTGGCCCAAATGGAGGTATTTCCCTTGATTTTTATGCCAATGTTTTCAACCGTGTCCTTGATTTGCCCGTTGTCGAAAACAAACCTTGCATGCCAATGGTATTCGCTGCCGGGCACGAGCATCTGCGCCAGTGAATCGGTGGGCATGGTGATGTCCACACGGGGGATAACATCGTCTTTGAAAACAGGCCCCAAGGCAGGGAACGGGGTTTGAGCCGTCAAAAAAACGGGGAGCACCAACAAAATCAAGAGACATTTTTTCATAGCGTAAATATTACTAAAAACCTTTCATCCACGAAAATTAATGCTAGTAATTGGCGGAGCTAATGAAGAGAAAATGAGCTTCTGTCATTTTTAATACCTTTGTCCAAAACCCACCCATACTTATGGAAATCGCACTGGTCTTAGGCTTACTCGTGGTCGCCGTGGTACTTTTCGCCACGGAGAAAGTGCCCGTGGACGTCATCACGGTGGGGCTGCTCATCGTGCTCACCTCCTTGGGCATCCTCACACCGAGCGAAGCGTTTTCAGGCTTCGGCAGCGATTTCATCGTCATGCTGGCCAGTATTTTCGTTGTGGGAGCCGCCATGCAAAAAGCGGGCGTTCTGGACGTGCTTGGCCACCGCCTTTTTTCGCTGACGCAAAACCGGGTGCGTACTTTGCCCTCTATCCTGATGACCGCCGTCAGCTTTCTTTCAGCTTTCATGAACAACACCACGGTGACGGCCATGTTCGTAGCGCCCGTGGTGGGGCTGGCCCGCAAGCTGCACATCAGTCCATCGAAACTGCTGATGCCCGTGGCCTTTGCCAGCATACTCGGCGGCACCTGCACGGTCATCGGTACCAGCACCAACGTGGCCGTGAACGCCTACCTCGCCAAGAACGGCTACGAACCTTTCGGCATGTTCGATTTTGCCCTCATCGGCATTGCGCTGAGCATCATCGGTGTGGTTTTCCTCTCCACGATTGGCATGAGGCTGCTGCCCGACTACAAAGAGGTGGACATGCTGCAAGACCTCCAACAACAGCAGTATTTCACTGAAATCATGGTTCGGGAAAACAGCTCGCTCGTGGGGCGCAAAATACGGCAGACGGTCATCAGCCGCATCGGGTTGCGGGTGCTGAACATCATCCGGGGCAAACAAAACATCATTGCCGACGCCGATTCGGTAGTGCATGCCAAAGACGTGCTGCTCGTGGAAGGTAGTCTAGAGGAACTGCTGAAAGTGAAAGACGCCAACGGCATTGACATCCTCGCCGATGCAAAAGTGGCCGACGACCTTGTTTCGGAGGACATCCAAATCGCTGAGGTGCTCGTGCTGCCCACCAACGACTTCGTGGGGCTGACGGTGAAAGAAGCGGAGTTCAAGCGGCGCTTCGGTTTGGCGGTCATCGCCATCAACCGGGAGGGGCAAACGCTTTCGGAGAAAATAGGCGCTACGGAAATCAAGCCCGGCGACCGGCTGCTGCTGCAAGGCCCCGCCGAGACCATCCGTTTCCGGCGCAATTTCAGCGACTTCGTGATATTGCAAGAACATAGCTACCAACCAAGCCCCACCAACCACCATGCGCTCATGTCGGGCGGCTTCTTCGTGGGAGCCATTCTGCTTGGCAGTTTCGATGTGATACCGCTCTCGGTCGCCTTTATGTTGGCAGCATTCCTTTGTGTGGTTTTCAAATGCATCAAGCCGGAGGAGGCTTATGAAAAAATCGAGTGGAACCTACTGGTGCTCATCGGCGGCATGTCGTCGTTTGGCGTTGCGCTGCAAAAAACAGGCGCCGCCGAGTTCCTTGCCGACCATATCAACAGTTGGTTCGGTGGCATGGGTGCGGTGGCCGTGCTGGGCGCCTATGT
>JADLHE010000187.1 GCA_020848965.1 Saprospiraceae bacterium | reverse complement strand
CTTGGTGAATTACACCCGGAAGTCTGACGGGTACACCAGCCAAGAGACAACGGTCACGAGTTCCAACTACACTTTCAGCGGCTTACAAGATGGCATTTATACTTTTTACTTTAAGACTGTTTGTGGGATTCAATATAGTGATCCAATTGTTATAGCAGATGTGGTAATTCAATAAGGATAAAAACAGAAGCTTCATTCAAAGTTCTTCAAGAGCTTCACTTTTATAATGGGGGCTCTTTTTTATAAACTCTCAATTCTCTCCAATATCCATGCTTTTAAGTACATGGGCTTGGAGGATATTTCATGCTTTATTTTTACTGCAATATCCTGATTCCAGGTACTCTCATGCTTGTGCCGTGTAATTATCAAAAGTGAAGAGAGTAGATTTTTATACCATACCTTTCTATTTAGCGCCAATTGTTTTTCTCTTTTTACGAATTTATCAAAGGCATTTGAAAATGAAATAAATAATGGGTAGTAGGTTCCATCATAAAGAAATAGCTCGAAATAACACCGAAGTAGCAAGTTTTTTGATGACAAGACATTCTTAAAATCTTGAAAAGAATAGTTCAACAACAAGTCTATGGCTTGTGAGTATTCACTTTGATGAAAATGCCAAATCCCAAGGCTCAAAGTCCGGGTTTCCGCTCTGGAATTGGGAGGCAGGTTACTTTCATAGACACGGATGAATTGATTCGTCCAGTCAAATTCCTTTAGTCTAGAACCAGTAGTAACAATATTAATAAAAGTACTGTCAGACATTTTTTCATCTTGTACCAAAACTTTTTGTTCAAGACCTAATTTGTAAAGTTTAAGAACTTCAGAATAGTACTCTCCCTCTCCCTTATTCGCTTGATTTATCGCAAAATTCAACAAATGCAATAGCCCAAATTGCCTATCCCCCTCCGACAGCTTTCCTGCAATGCCAGAGAAAAACGCTAAGGTTTCCTGAAATTTCTCCAATCCAGTATCCTGCTCCAACTGCCCCAATACCCGGTCATACATTTTCAGATAAAGAAAATTCCGCAACTTGCCATCTCCCACCAAAACTTGAATCTCTGTTTTCAACCGGATAGGCTCAGCCCCAGCCACCATGTTTTCGAATACTTTCAGGTCGCTGGCCAAGCGAAGTTTTTCGGAAAAATAGTAATGGTCAAGGTCGTCCATAGCACCCTGAAGCCTACCAAGGTGCTGTACCTTGTTGGTTTGGGGATGGTGATAGTATTGGAGGTTGATTTGTGCCCGCTCTTGAAGTGCCTCTACCGAATATTCGCATTGTTCCTCCAATTTATCTGAAAGCGCATTAATGCTTTTTTCGTACTGCTCGTAAAGGTTCCGGCGGCCAAAGGCTTGGGTCAGTAATTTCTGCCGAGCGGTCGGTTCATGCTCCAATTCCAGCCAGATGAAATAATCCTCCATCACCTTCGCCATCTTTGAGAGAAGGTTACGCCATTTCCCGTCATGATAGGCTTGCCCAGCAAACACTTTATGGTATAAATTTTCTTTGGTCAAGGACTTTGATTCAAAGCCTGGGTGGTGTTTGGCAAGTGCTTCGTAAAACCGCAAAAGGTTGGGGTCGGTATTGAAAAAATTGGACTGTACGAACCAACGGAGGTACTTCCACTCTTCCGTGGTCAACGACTTATACATTTTTATAATTTTGGAAGCTTGCATCTTCAATATTTTGAATGACAAGTTTCGTTAAAAATATCAATGCAAAAAACTGTGAATCAATAATTTATAAAATAGAATGTCAAAATGTTGCTAAAATTACAAATTACAAATTGTCTAAAAAGTCCAAGCTGTAATCCTTTCACCAATATAGCTTTGTCTTGTTAGAAAAATGAAAGCTGAAAAGGAAAAAGGCAGCCTTTCAAAAAACACGCAACCAGTTTTTGATTGAAAAAACATCGAGTACCAATGACAAAAATCGTCCTCATCGCTAAAGACCCAAATTTCCGCAAAGAGCTTCGCAGCCTAATCGGCAAATGCGACCCCGAATGTCAGGTTATGGAGGAGGTTGGCAGCATCGCCGATGCACGACCCCTGTTGGCCGCCCTCTCCCCTGATGCCCTGCTATTGGATGCCGTCCTACCCGATGGCTCCGGTTTTGAACTGCTGGACGGCTTCCCGAAAGACACATTTCAGGTGGTGATCATGGCCGACAATGCCGAGGCGGCCATCCAAGCATTCGAGTACAATGCTGTTGGGTTTTTGAAACGGCCGCTCAACGAGTCGGAACTGACACGTGCGCTGGAAAAACTGCACAGGAACGAACCATCCGATAATATTGCCCGTCAACTCCAGTTGCTGCTGCGTGGTGCGCAGCCCAAGCACCAAGACCGATTGATACTCCACCTATCTGAAGGTATCCATATTTTGCCATTGAACGAAACGATTCGCCTGGAGTCGGATGGCTGCTACACCAGTTTTTTTACTTCTAATGGTGAGCGGATTGTGGTAACCAGGGCCATCGGCGAGTTTGAACATTTGACGGAGAACGGCCCGTTCTTCCGGGTTCATCAATCCCATATTGTCAACCTGAACTATGTGCGGAAAGTGCTGAAGGAGGATGGAGGCTTCGTCGTGCTAGATTCTGGCGTGAAAGTGCCCATTGCCAGAAGGAGAAAGGACGATTTTTTCCAGTCGGTAATCAGGTATAGCACGACTTGATTTCCCACTTTATGAAATACTAGAAATGAAAAAGCCTGAGAAGTACGATGTACACTCAGGCTTTTGAATTTGGGTTGTGGAGGCGCCGGGACTTGAACCCGGGTCCAGTGAAAGCACCCATAGGCTTTCTACATGCTTATTTCCTGATTAGGTTTTCGTGCGCAGGGTAGG
>JADLHE010000186.1 GCA_020848965.1 Saprospiraceae bacterium | reverse complement strand
ATCTCTCCCTGCTCGACGACCGCACCAAGTAGCCACACGAGAACCCCAGCATTGGCATCATCATATGCAAAAGCAAGGATTTCACCACTGTGGAGTTTGCCCTGAAAGACATCAACAAGCCCATTGGCGTAGCCACCTATAGCATCACCAAGACGCTGCCCAAGGAATTGAGCGCCTTCTTCCCTACTTCGGAGGAACTCATCGAAAGGGTGGAGGCGGTGATGGAAGCCGTTTCCAAAAAGAAATAGATTTGTAGCATGAAAAACATCTCCATCCTCGTCCCCGAATCCTCCGTCATGCAGGCCATTTGCGACCCGCAGTACCTATTCTCGGCGGTGAACAACTTCCTGCAAGCAGCGGGGAAGCCTGCGCTTTTTGATGTGAAACTGGTGGGCGCTACCCGTGAGGTCAAACTTGCCAACGGCAACTATTCCGTCCATGCTGACCAGTTGCTGGACGAGGTGGAGCAGACCGACCTGATTTTCATCCCAGCCCTGTTTGGCGACATGGAGGCTGCGTTGCTGCGCAACAAAAAACTCGTGCCTTGGATTGTGGAGCAGTACAACAAGGGCGCAGTGGTCGCTTCGCTCTGCGTCGGGGCCTTCCTGCTGGCCGACACGGGGCTGCTGAACGGTAAGAAATGCTCGACACACTGGCTTTTCAGCAACGAGTTCCGCCGCATGTTCCCCGAAGTGGAACTGGTGGACGGGCGCATCGTGACAGAGGAGGGCCGCATCTACTCCAGTGGCGGGGCCAATTCCTATTGGAATTTGCTTTTGCACCTCGTCGAAAAATATACCGACCGGGCCACGGCCATACTCGCCGCCAAGTTCTTTGCCATTGACATCGGGCGGAACAGCCAGTCGGCGTTCGCCATTTTTCAAGGACAAAAAGCTCATGCCGATGCCGAAATCAGGCAGGTGCAGCAGCATATAGAGGAGAATTTTGCAGAAAAATTCACGATTGACGAACTGGCCGAAATGGTGGCAATGGGCCGCCGCAGCTTCGAGCGCCGCTTCAAGGCAGCCACCAACAACACGGTCATCGAGTACATACAGCGGGTGAAGGTGGAGGTGGCCAAACGCAGTTTTGAAATCAGCCGAAAGAACATCAACGAGGTGATGTACGACGTGGGTTACTCCGACACAAAGGCGTTCCGGGACGTGTTCAAGAAGGTGACGGGCCTGACGCCGGGAGAGTACCGTGGGCGGTATTCCACGCAAGCGAGCCTGTCGAGTTGACGCTAAAGCCTTTCCCTAAAACGCTGGTACATATAGGACGCCCCGAGCAGCAATAGCCCCAGCGCAAGGAACAAGCCCGTCCGGCTAAGGATGGGCAGGTTTGCCAAGTCAAAAAAGAAGATTTTTACCAAGGTGATAGCAAACAGCACCATGCCTGCGACCCGCAAGGTTTGCGTTTTTTGTTTAAAGCCAAGGCCAATGAGCAGGAACGAATACAAGCCCCAAAGTATGCTGAAACCCTCCCGGTAAGGCAGTGGGCTACTGGGTTTGCCCATCATCAAAAGCATGACCGTGACCAACTCACTGCTCAAAATCACCAGCAAAAGCAGGTGGAAAAGCAAAGGCACTTGAGGGCGATAAGGCTCAATGGCCTCCATGGCCCGAAGGATTTTATGGATATGCCAATACAAATAACCGATTGCCCCAAAACAGAGATACCTTATCAAAATGAACCAAACCGTTGAGTTTGCTTTGTCTGTGATAAAAATGCGGCGCAGTTCGTCCAGCGCCACCAGGTGGGTGGCGAGGAAAAGCAGTATGCCCATCAGCCCAGCCCAGGCAATAAACCAATTCAAATTGGTGGACTTCCAGCGCCGGGAATTGACCGCTGCAACCAGTGCTAATGCCCCGAAGGTGTAAATAAACAAAACCAAGTTCCTGAAAATTTGCACCGAGCCTATCTGCCCAAGCATACCGGAAGGTTGGGCAGCCTCCAATTCAAAGGAATGGTAAATTTCATGGTAAAAAATAAGGTAGAGCATGACCGCTGGCAAAGATTTGAGCACCTTGTTCAGCAACGTTTCTTCATTGGGCAGCGGAAACTTCTGATGCAGGAAATAGAGGCCAACCATGCCTCCAAATAGCAGCATATTGGTCATAAAAGCCAAGTTTAACAGCGGTGCGAAGGGTTCTAACTGGTCGGAATAATAAGTGTTGGCCCAATAATACAGCAGCACCACGCAGAGTATGGACAGGAGCAAATAAGCCATTGCCTCGAACACATTGCTCTGGATTTTCCTGGAAGCAAAAACCAGCACCAATACTTCTGCCATCCAAAGCAATAAAATGGCCTCGTACTCAAATTCGATAGGTATGGAGATGGTGACAAAGAATACGCCGATGGCAGCGAAAATGATAGAAGGTTGCCTGTCTTTAAATCTTTGCTGCACGGCATAGGCAGCCAAGAAATGTGGCGTAGCGCAAAGCAGCGTGGCCAAACCGGCGTTGTCGCCTTTAAAACTGCCCACGGTGAGCGCTATTATAATGCAATAAAAAACAAGTGCCTGAACAATCAGTACGATGTAAGCGCCTGCTCGGAGTGGTGTCTCCCGCCGCCAATGCCAAGCGAGGATAGCCCCGTAAAACAGCGAAACATTAATGATGGCGAATATCCATGTTGTCGGTGAGCTGCTCAATTTGTCGTATTGCGTAAAAAGCGATATAACAAATATGAGCCAAGTCACCATACAGGCAGTGTATATCATGGTGCGCCAGTCCCTGCGGGCTGATACTGCCAATACGCCAACGTTGATAAAGGTGACATAACTAAAAAACAAGACAAAATTCTCTGAGCCGGTATTGACCAAAAACGGCACAGCATACGCCCCCACCAAGCCTAATAAACCAATAACTTGGTACTCATATTTACTGGCCACAATAATGGTAGCAGCCGTTAATAAACCCATCAACCAAAAGGCCAGGAATAACCCTATTATAGGTGGCTGGAAAAACGTGCTGCCAATATAAGAAGTGAAATAGAGCGTTGCCATGCCCCCACTGAACAGCACGGCACTGTATGCCTCAAACCTCTTCCGAAGGTAAAATGCGGTGCCAACCAATGCCAAACCTGCCAAGTAACCTGAAAACACTCGAACCGCAGGTGGAAAAAATCCACGGTCAATCGCATATTTCACAAACAAGCCTAGGCCCAATAACAGCACTGCGATGCCAATTTTGTTGACTAAATTCCCACCGATGTACTGTTCCCAATCGAAACGTGCAGCCTCGGGTTCAGGTGAAACAGGTGCCAACGGTTTGGAAGGTGGAACTGGGGCTTGGGGTATTTCCTGAACAGGTGGTGGAACAGGAGTAGCGGAGTGTTCCTCCTCGCTCTTCACTTGCTGGAACCTAGCAAGTTCTGCTTTTAGTCGAAGTATTTCTCCATGAAGCAAGCCCTGTTTTTGCAAAAGGGCATCCATTTGTTGCTGAAGGCGGGCTAATTGTTCCTTGTCGGTCATCGAGCGGCGGGTTTTGTGCAAGGCGAAAGTAAGGAAGTATTTGCTTTCGCTCGGATGTTTGGTTTTAAAATTACCTTGCGCCTTCTCATCGCTTGTTCATGAATGACTTGAATTGATGTTCGTTTACCTGTCCGTCCTCATCGCTGCCGCCCTTCATGCCTATTGGAATTTTTTGGCAAAAACCATCCCCAGCGGTGCACCTTTTGTCTGGTTGGTGGCGCTCTGCTCCACTATCATTCTATCGCCCCTGGTCATCTGGTACGCCATGACCTACGGCTTGCCGACCGACGCCAAAAACATCGGTTTTTTGGCTGGCACAGCAGTGCTGCACCTCATTTATTTCCTAACGCTGCAACAGGGTTACCAAAAGGCCGACCTTTCGGTGGTTTACCCCTTGGCTAGGGGCACGGGACCATTGTTTTCCACCCTTGGCGCAGTTGTTTTTATTCAGGAAAAAATGACTTGGACGGGCGTTTCCGGGCTATGCTTGTTGTTGACCGGTATCTTGCTCATCGCCGGCCTGACCAACGCCTCTTGGAAAAACAGTCGCAATAAAACAGGTATTTTGTACGGCTTGGTCATCGGTTTGATGATTGCGGCTTACACGGTTTGGGACGGCTACGCAGTGAAAGTATTGGCGTTATCGCCAATTTTGATTGAATATTTTTCCCATCCATTCAGGGTGTTGGCATTGACAAAAAACGCCGTGCGGCAATGGCCAGAGGTGCGCTCCCTTTGGAAAGACCACTTGCCAAAGGTGTTGGCCATCAGCACTTTAGGGCCGATTGGCTTCATCCTCGTATTATATGCCATGCAAACGGCACCCATCCATTTCGTTGCGCCAGCAAGGGAACTGAGCATCGTTTTCGGGGTATTGTTGGGCGGAAAATTGCTCTCGGAAGCACATTACAAAACTCGGCTCGCAGGGGCGTTTTTGATGTTAGTTGGCATTGTCTGTTTAGCTTGGTGAGAAGGGTGACTTCACGCCAAAAACCTCGCCTTCAAATCCGGCGTCGGTAGCCAGCAGGCGTCCTTTTTCCCGAACCAGCGGTAGCGGTTGCTCGCAATCCAATCATAAACGGCATTGCGGAGCGGCCTCGGCACGATGCGGAAAACGGCCAGCAGCGACCAAGCACCGCCTATTTTACCAAAAATACGAAGCGGCACATCGGAGCGGGTATAGGCCCGACCAGCATCCACCAGCACGACGGTGTTCAACTCGTCGGTGGGCAGTTGGTGCTGCCGCAATAGGGCCTGCCCAGCCTCCGATTGCAGCGAGGCAAAACGGAACTGCGCACCGGGGTCGTGCTCGATGACCCATTGCACGGAACTGTTGCAGAGGTTGCAGACGCCGTCGAAAAGCAAGACGGGCTTATCGGTGGACGGTGGACGGCTGACGGTGGACGGTTGTTCGAATGACATTTTATTGATTGTCAAGGTTTTAGGAAATCATTTACGGCTGTGATGGTATTGGCTAGGCGCGCTGAGCCGATGCCCCAGACTTGGCTAAAGGCTAGGTTCTGCTCCCGCAATTCCTTGCGGTAACGCTCCAGCAGCATGTCCCGGTCGTTGGGGTTTTCACGTTGGGGGTCGGGCGACCAAGGGAGGTCGGGGAGGCAGAGCAGGTAGAGGTCGGGCGGGCGCTGGGTAAGCCATTGCTCGATTTTTTCATCGCAAAAACCGAAACGCACCTCCGACCAAACCTTCACCACCTCCAAGCTGGTATCCATGAAAATCAGGCCATTTGTGGCTTTTGAGGCCATTCCATCCTCCAAGGCCATTTGCCCTTTGGCGATGGCCAACAAGTCATCGGCAGTATAAGGTCGCCCAAGCTCATTGAGGTATCGCCTCGAAAACTCCGGCACCCAAACCGTGCCGAAATGCGCCGCCAACTGCTCGGCGAGCGTCGTCTTGCCAGAGGATTCCGGGCCTGTCAGCACGATTTTTTTCATAAAAATGAATACCTGATTTTGTAGCACACACGAAACAATTCAAAAGCAATAGGGTTGAAATTCAACAAATTGCGAAAAAAAGTGGTGCTTTGTACTTGCGAAGCACCACCGCTTCAATAGCCGCTATTGCCAATGCATTTTTTCACCGGAACGCTGACTACCCTGTCCTTTCTTATGCTCTGCGCTGTCATTGCGCTCAACGGGGTGGTGGCTGCCGTGTTTTTGCTGCGCAAAAATGCTAACAAACGGGCGGATTTCGTCTTCGCTGCGCTCTTGCTGACCTATGCACTTACAGCCCTGCACCATATCTTCATCCTGAAAGGCGTCTATCAGGCCAATCCTTCTTTAACAGCACTGCCGCTTTACTTCACATTGTCGTTTGGGGTCCTGTTGTTTTTTTCGGTGAAACTGAGGTTGTTCCCCAAATACAAGTTCGAGGGTTCTGACCTGAAACATGCCTTGCTGCCCTTTGGGCAATTCGCCTATTTTTTTGGGGCCTTTTTGCTGTCCGATGGGCTGCTGGTGCGCAGGTTTGACTCACCTTTTTATGGCGGATTGGAGATGGCGCTCTACATCTTCACCTTTTACGCTTACCAGTTCGCTGCCTACCGCTATATCCGTTTTCAGGTTTCATCGCTCCGCAAAAAGCAGGAGGGCGGCCAGCCCATGTACGAGACATTGGTCTTGCGGCGGATGCTGCGGGTCATGCTACTGCTGTTCTGGGTGAACAGTGCCTACATCGTCACCGATTTTGTGCTATACGAACTGCTGAAGCTCAACATGCACGACTTCCGGGGCTTCACCCGCTTCGGCGACCTTTCCTTTGCGGCAATGGCGGGGTGGGTCGGCCTTACGGGAGTACAATTGTTGATGAAGCCACCCTATATGAACGTGTCAACCTTCCTATTTTACTGGATAAAAAAGGCGGTTTTCTTTTGGAGAAAATCAAGCCTTACTAGCCTTTGAGTACTCCCGGTGCCGCCACCAAGCCACCAAGCTCAGCACCGTCAGCCCGGCCACCGTCCAAGGCACCCAAGCTGGAATCGGCACAGGGTCGCCAGCGGCGTAGGAGTGCAAACCGGAGAGGTAGTAGTTCACCCCAAAATAGGTCATCATCACCGAGGCCCAGCCGAATAGGGTGCTCACGTTGAAGGCGTAAACACCCCGGAAGCCCGGTATCAGGCGCATGTGCAGGATGAAGGCATAGACGAGAATCGTCACCAAAGCCCAGGTTTCCTTGGCATCCCAGCCCCAGTAGCGCCCCCACGATTCATTGGCCCAGACGCCGCCGAGGTAGGTGCCCACGCTGATCATCACCAGCCCACCGATGAGCGTCATCTCGCTCGTGTAGGTCAGTTCCTTGACGATGCGATAGACGTTTTCGCTGTTTTTCTTGTTGGCCACAATCATAAAAATCAGGTTCAACACCCCGATGATGGCGCCCAAAGCGAGAAAGCCGTAGCTGCCCGCCTCTAACGACACGTGAATAGTGAGCCAATAGGATTTTAAAACAGGAACGAGTGGCGTGATTTCAGGGTCGAGGTAGCTCATGCCCGCCACCATGAGGATGGTGGCCGCCAACACAGTCGTGGCGGCGAGGCTGCCAAAGGATTTACGACCGAAAACCAAGCCCGCCAGCGTGGTCGTCCAGCCGATATAAATCATGGATTCATAGCCATTGCTCCACGGCGCACGACCCGATACATACCAGCGCAGGCCAAGGCCAATGGTGTGCATGACAAAGCCGCCTACCAATAGAGCGACGGCAATTTTATTCGGTGTTTTTAAATTTAAATCTGGTTTAAAAACCCCCGTAAACAACAAACCCAAAAACAATAAAGACAATATACCATAAAACCCGCTCAAGCGCCCGAAAACATTGAGCTTATTAAGCACTAATTCCGCTTTTATCTTGCTTTCCGACGGCAAAATATCGCCACCTGTACGGCGCTGGTATTTAGCCAATTCATCAATTACTTTATTCGCCATACTCCAGTCGTTATTGAGTACGCCTATTTTTAAGGCAGGAATATAAGCGGGATAAAACATCTCGATAATACTGCCTTTAAACGCAGGATTTTCAAACATGGCCGGATCGTCGGGCACGGCACTCTGCCAGGTGTGGGAGGTATCGCCCGGCACGGGGAACACCTTCATGAACCGCCCTGAAAACACCATGCTGGCGATGTTGATTTTCTCGTCCAGTTTAACCAGTTCTTTTTCAAAAACGCCCCGGTCACGCTGTGGGGTATTGTAGGCTTTGCGCACGGCATCCCGGAGTTTGTATTCGCCGTTTTCGGCAAAAAAATCACTGTACTTCACTAAGTCTTCACTTACGCCGAGGATGTTGCGAATCTCTTCGTGGTGCCCCAGTTTGATGAGGGGAATGCCGTACCACTCTTGCGGATTGTAGGCCATGCCCAGCACGATTTGCTCGGAGCTGAGGCCGAACAGGCTTTCCTTGCGGGCCAACTTGCGCATCACCTCATTGCAGAAAGTGTTCATGGGTTTGAAGCGGCCTTGATAGTCTTGCATGATTAGCCGTCCGAAGGTATTGGCGTGGCCCTTGTCAATAATACTGGCCGGGGCGTTTTCGGCATTCGCCAATGTTGCGAAGCAAAGGAAAAAGCCCACCAGCATGGCGGAGACAACTTGTTCAGACTTGGCTCTCATATTCTTCAAATTTTTGGTTAGCTGCGCAAAGCGGGTGTTTTTGCCGAAGAAAAGCATCACCATGCCCAGTGTCAGCAGCGCATAGCCGATGTAGGAGATAATGGTGCCGGGTGCATCGTGGTTCACGCTGAGGTAGGTGCCGCCCTCGTCGGGGTCGTAGCTGGACTGGAAAAAGCGGTAGCCGCTGTGGTCAAGGATATGGTTCATGTAGATGCGCTGGTTGCGGTTGATGTTTTTCCGGGGGTCAATCAGCGTCACCTCGCTGGCGTAACTGCTGGCATTGTCGGTGCCGGGGTAGCGCTCCATGATGAAATCGTTGAGTTTAATGGAAAACGGCAGTTCAACCCGTTTGGCCCCGTAGGCCACGGCCACACTGGCGTTGGCAAAGTCGGCGACCCGTGGGGTGCCCTCTGTGCCTTGGCTCCCGGTGAGGAAAACCTTCCGCTGCTCGTCGCCCATCGTCATTATCATTTCAACGCCGCCGGTGCTGTTGCTGGCCATTTTGCGGTCTTTGGAAGTGACCTCGGTGCGGGCATGCGGGCTGTATGCCCCGAACACGAAGCTGTGCTGCCCGTCGGAGTACATGCTGCGGAGGCGGAGCGGGTGCCATTGCCCAGCGGGCAACGAATCCTGTGTCTGTGTGGCCATCACCATTTGGCTGAACGGCACGTCGGCGAGGAAGTAGAGGCTGTCGTTGCGAAGCTGGATATTGAAAGCGCCGGGAAGTTCAGGGCTGCTAAAATTGAAATTGGCACCATAGATATTCGATTGGTCGCCCTGTTGGAGCATGTACTCCTCTCGGCCTCCCGCCCCAGCAATGACGACCTTTAGGGTAGGAAGGCCCTTTTCGTCGTCCACCATCGTTTCGGCGGGGTTGGGCATGAAGCGGGTGACCTGCGCCCTCAGTTTTTGGTTCCCGATCAAATATTGCCGGTCGAACTCGTTTTTGCCCAAAGCGGCAAAAAGCACAGGCTCGTGGAAAGTGTAAGAGTCGCCGCCTATCCTAACCTGAAAATTCAGATAAGTTTCCCGGCTGAGGAAGGAATTGGAGGCGCTGCCCTCCCGTATGCCCATGGTGCCTTCGGTGCCGAAGTACCTCGTCACGCCCGCCCCGATGAGGATGATGACCATGGCGGCGTGGAAGATGAGCAGCGACCATTTCTTCATTTGCACCATCCTGAAACGCACGATATTGACAATCAGGGTGATGCCAAACAGGACTAGCAGCAACTCGAACCACCGTGCGGTGAAAATGACTTTTTGGGCGGCACTGGTGCCGAAGTCGTTCTCGATAAAGGTGGCCACGCCGATGGCCACCGCAAAAAGAATCATGTAAAGCCCCGCAGCGGAGGTAGAGAAAAGTCTATCGAACAGCTTTTTTAGCAAACTCATGCTTTGTGTGTTGAAAATTGACCGCAAAACTAGCAGTATCCTTGCCCGCTTGTTTCCTACCGAACTTAGCTCAGCGATAAAAATTGCCCGTTCAGCAGGCTTTACGTGCTAAGACAGCGTAAACCTAAGTGCAAGGCCAATGGCTTTCAAAATTTTGTTTTCCTGCCCAAAGAAATTACCTTTGCCCGGATTTTCCCGAAGGTAATCTTTTTGGCGCAACTCAAAAGAAGACTTTCGACATAAAATCTTTGAAATCAAGTTTTTAAAAATTATTTTATTTCAATTGATAAACACTTGGGAAAATGCGCCGTACAAGTGGCGGCATTAATTGTCTCATCGTTTTTTCACGAAAAAAAATTAAAGTTCATAGCACATGGCTCTGATAGGAAAAATTCGACAACAAAAATGGTTATTGATTGGAACCATTGCTGCCGCATTGATACTGTTTATCGGAATGTTGGCTTTTGACAAATCAACCAATCTCATCGGTTCTGGTTCAACTACCGTCGGTGAAATCGAGGGCGAAAAAGTGGATTACCGGGAGTTCTCCGGCACCCACGAAATGCTCTATTCCAACGGCGGTGGGGACGGCTACAGCGACAGGGCCTACCTCTGGAACTTCTACGTTGACCAAGCAATCGTCAAGAAAGAAGCCGATTGCATTGGCTTGGGCGTTAGCAAGGCAGAATTGCTCGACCTCCAGTTCGGTCAGGATGAAAGCAAGCTCAGCCCTATTGTGGCCAGCCGCTACCGCAACCAGAGCACCCAACAGCTCGACCGCCAGCAGCTCGACCAGTTGAAGGACATTATCACCAACAACAAGATTGATCAGATGATCAAGGACAACCAGTTGGTGGCTGACTTCAAGTACCGCTGGGCGCACCAAGAAAAGGAAATCATCAAGGACCGCCTGCAAAAGAAAATCACCAGCAGGGTGGAAAAAGGCATGTACACACCTTCTTGGATGGCCGAGGTCATTGACCTTGAGCAAACCCAGACCGTGGACATGCTATACGTGCAGGTGCCTTTCGACGAGATTGACACCAAGTCCATCACTCTTTCCGACGAGGACTACAAAGCCTATTACGAAGAAAACAAGGCTTCCTTCAAGCAGAAAGAGGAGACTCGCAAGGTCGAGTTCGTGGCACTTGACGTGAAGGCTACCGTTCAAGACTCTGCCGATGTCCGCAAGAGCATTGCAGACCTCATCCCAGCCTTCAAAGCTGCCGAGAACGATACCGTTTTCGTTGAGAGCAACCTCGGCTCGATGGATGGTGCTTATGTTAAAAAAGATGCACTCCCAGCAGCCATTGCCGATTCGGTTTATGGCATGGCCGTGGGCAATATCTATGGCCCCTACCTCGACGGGGGTGCCTTTAAGGCCGTGAAAATGCTCGGCAGGAAAGTGGTTCCTGACTCTGTGAAGGCCCGCCACATCCTTATCAAAGCCACCGATCAAGCTACTTTGATTGCTGCGCAAAGCAAAATTGACAGCCTCAAGAAATTGATTGAAGCTGGCACGGCCCGCTTCGATTCATTGGCCGTGAAATTCAGCCAAGACGGCTCCGCCAGCAAAGGCGGCGACCTTGGCGTGTTCAAGCCAGGTGCAATGGTGAAGGAATTCAACGATGTTTGCTTCTACAAAGCTGAACCAGGCAAAGTTTACTCGGTGATCACCCAATTCGGCGTACACCTTATCGAAGTGGTGCAGCGCTACGGTGGCAGCAATGGCGTAAGTGTGGCCTACATCTCAAAGGATGTGATTCCTAGCCAAGCTACGCAAGATGCCGTGAAGGACATCGCAGCCGAAATCCAAGAGCAAAGCAAAGACATTGAGTCGCTGCGCAAAGCGGCTGCAGCCAAGGGCCTAACTACGGAAACCAGCACTGCTTTGAAAGTGAACGATTACACAGTAGGTGCCATGCCAGTTGGCCAAGCCAGCCGTGATATGATTCGCTGGGCATTCGGCAACGACCAAAACATTGGTGACGTGGACAAAGGCGATGTTTCACCAAACATCTACAGCTTCCAAAACCAGAACGAGTTCTACGTGAACAAGTACGTGGTTGCTGGCCTGAAGAGCATCATCCCAGCAGGCACACCTTCTTGGCAAGACATGAAGGAGGAAATTGAGCCGATGGTCATCAATCGCAAGAAAGCGGAACTTGTGAAGCAGCAAACACAGGGCAAAGACCTCGCTGGCATCGCTGCGCAATACGCTGTTCAAGTGGATACTGCCGCTGCCATCAGCTTCGCATCTGCCTTCTTGCCAAAAGCAGGAAACGTAGAACCGAAAGTCGTGGCAACTGCCTTCAAGGTTGACCTGAACAAGGTAAGCGAGCCTATCGTTGGCAACACCGGTATCTTCGTGGTAATGCCAACCAACAAGACCAATGGCGCTGCCACTGGCAATATTGCTCAAATCCGTCAGCAGAGCCAAATGAGCGCAAGGGGCATGGCCAGGAATCAATTGATTCAAACCCTGCGTGACCACGCCGACATTGAAGACAACCGTTCCAAGTTCTTCTAAAGAGCAGTTGTTTCATCCATATAAAAAAAGGGCTTCCCAAACCGGAAGCCCTTTTTTTATTCACGCCCGCCCCAAAGCGGCAACCCATCAACCCACCAACCGTGTCAACCGCCCACCGTCTTCTCAATCGCAGTGTTGATGACCTCGCAAGCCAGCCTGATTTCCGCCTCGGAAATAGTCAGCGGCGGTGCAATGCGCAGGCTACGGTCGTTGAACAGGAACCAATCGGTGATGACGCCATTTGCAACACAATCAAGTATGATGCTGCGCAAAACGGGGAACTCACCCACCTCGACGGCCATCAGCAAGCCAGCGCTGCGAATGTCCAGAATAGCGGGATGAACGAGCAATTTCCGAAACAGCACTTCCTTCTCTTTCGCCTGTTCCCACAGTTTATTGTCTGAAATAAAACGCAGGGTTGCCAGCGCAGCGGCGCAGCAAACCGGGTGTCCGCCGAAAGTAGTGATATGCCCCAGCGGTGGTTCGTGGCCCAGCACCTGCATTACATCGTTCGAAGCGACAAAAGCCCCAATGGGCATGCCACCGCCCATGCCCTTGGCCAGCAACAGGACATCGGGCACCACGCCATATTGTTCGAAGGCCCAAAGGCTGCCCGTGCGACCGTATCCCGCCTGAATTTCATCAAAAATGAGCAAAGCACCGACCTCCGTGCAGCGTTTGCGCAGCTTTTTCAGATAATCATTCTGGGGCAGCTTCACGCCAGCTTCGGCTTGCACCGTTTCAACGATGACACAGGCCGTGGCCGTGCTGATTCGCTCCAAATCTGCTTCGCAATTGAAGCCGATGTGCCGGATGCCCGGCAAAAGCGGGTGATAAGCCTGGGTAAAAGTTTTCGGCCACATGAGGCTGGCGGCACCTTGGGTACTGCCGTGGTAGGCTTCCCGGCAAGCAATGATTTCCGCCCTGCCGGTGTAGCGCTTGGCCAGTTTCATCGCCCCTTCGGTAGCCTCGCTGCCGGAATTGGTGAAATAGACCGAATCAAGCGGGTCAGGCAACAGGCTGGCCAGCAAGGTGGCCAGTTCCACCTGTGGCGACAGCACGTACTCGCCATACACGAGCGTGTGCATGTAGCGGTCGGCCTGCGCCTTCACGGCTTCCACCACTGCGGGGTGGCCATGCCCCAGTACGCTGACGCTGATGCCGGCGATGAGGTCGAGGTAGCGTTTGCCCGTGCGGTCGTAGAGGAACGAGCCTTCCGCCCGCTCGATTTCGAGCAGCATGGGGATGTCGCTGGTTTGGGCTACGTGCTGGAGGAAGTGCTGTCGAAGGGTGGACATAGCGGGAATAAGAAATTAAGGTAAATTTGGTTCAAGCGGATAAAAAATGGCGTCCATGAAATATCCGGAAGTTTTTTTCTTAAAATTTCGTCAAAAATACGGCAAAACCAATCATTGGATATGGGGGCATTTGTCGAAAAGACTCATCTAAGTTCAGTAATCCGTCCTAGATGATGCTTCGCAAGCTAAATGGCGAAGATAAATCTGGGTACCTTTGCGGCAAAACCCATTTCAGTCGAACTTTTCAGCTTTTGACAAGTTCTTGAAAGCAAAAAATGGCTTCCGCCATTTTAATAATGCTTTGTAGAATGACCTTTTTTGCAAAAGCAAAGTCTTAAACCAACTGAACAGTGCACGTTACTACACCAATAAGTGAAGAAATCCAGTTTATGGCCAACCTAAATCTTAAAAGGCTGATTGCTTTTAGCCTGTTTTCATTGTTGCTTTCAGCGGCAGCTTTCTCCCAAAAATTGACCTCGGTCAGTGGCAAAGTCATTGATAAAGACACCAAAGAGCCGATGCCTTTCGTGACAGTCGGGTTCAAGGGTACCACTGTGGGAGTTACCACCGACCTTGATGGTCTCTATGAGCTTGATGCCAAAATAGCTAGCTCCCAAATAGAGGTGTCCAGCCTTGGCTACGAAGTCCAAGTGATTCCGGTAATCATGGGGCAAAAACAGGTCATCAACGTGGAATTGAAATCAACATCGTTCCTGATAAATGAGGTTGTAATAAAGGAAAAAAAAGCCAAATATGACCGTAGTAGAGAGAATCCAGCAATTGTGATGATGCGAAACGTCATAGCTAACAAAGAAAAGAACCGATTGGAGGCCGAGGACTACTACGAGGTGGACAAATATGAAAAGGTGCAGTTCGACATCCACAACTTCGACACGGACGCCCTAAAGAACCGCAAAGCATTCAAAAACTACCGCTTTATCCTCGACCATATTGACACTTCTAAAGTCAATGGCAAAACTTTCCTGCCGTTTTTCATCCAGGAAATGTCCTCGAAAATCTACTACCGCCAAAATCCCGAAGGCCGCAAGGAGCACCGATACGGCATCAAAGTGACGGGTATGAAGGAGTATGTGGATGACAAGGACCTAACAGACATGACCGAAGTGCTGTACCAAAAAGTGAACCTGTACGAGAACACCATCCGGCTACTTGATTTAGATTTTACAAGCCCATTGAGCAGTACATCGGCCATTTCATTTTACAACTTCTATATCATGGACACAACTGGCACCGTAAATGGGGTTCCAGTCACCAAGATGTCCTTCTACCCTAGGAATGACCAGAATATCGGCTTCAAAGGAGACCTATACATTACCCGCGGCGACAGCTCAACCCTGGCACTGGTAAAGGCTGACCTTGGAGTTACACGCAATATCAACGTCAATTTTGTGCAAGACCTCCGTTTGAGCCAAGAGTTCATGCAACTGGAAAACGGAATGTGGGTGCGCAAGCAAGACCAGGTTGTGATGGACTTCGCCGTGCGCAAGAAAGGCAGCGGTTTTTACGGCACCCGCACCGCCTCCTACGAAGGCTATGCCTTGCACCAGCCTCGCCCCGACAGTTTGTATGATGGCACGGAGAAAATAGTGGAAGTGGACAATGTTTATGGAAAAGACGAAACCTTTTGGCAGAATGCTCGCCACACACCTTTGACGGCCAAGGAACAGGGGATTTATCAAATGATTGATACCATCCAGGGTATGCCCAGCTTCCGCCGAACGATGAAAATATTGGGGCTAGCGTTCACGGGCTACAATGCATTCGGGCCAGTGGACGTAGGGCCAATCGCCAATTTTTACAGTTTCAACCCCGTGGAAGGCAACCGCTTCAAATTGGGTGGGGAAACCAACCTGAAATTCCACCCGAAACTCAGCATCGGCGGCTATGGGGCTTATGGCACCAAGGACGAGGAATTCAAGTATGCGGGCTTCGCCACCTACTCTTTCCGAGATGACTTCAAGCAGAACCCGAAGCACTACGTCAGGGCGTTTTACCAAAAGGACGTGAACCTCGTGGGGCAGATTCTGCTACTCAACAGCCCGGACAACTTCTTCCTCTCCTTCCAGCGGGGTGCTCGTGACCGGATGCTGATGAACAGAAAGATGCAGTTGGAGTATTTCCTCGAAACAAAAAGCCATTTGAGCACCCAACTTACCTACACCAACACAAGGATACGCCCCATCGGTACCACGCTTTTCCAGTACACCGAACCTGCGAACGGTACTGAGTTTTTGAGTGGTTTCACCACAAGCGAAGTGGGTCTGCAAATTCGATTT
>JADLHE010000185.1 GCA_020848965.1 Saprospiraceae bacterium | reverse complement strand
CTTCGGGGACAAAATCGAGCTTTTTGCCAATAAAAATGGAGGATGGCAAAAACACGATATAAGCCAAGGCCAAGAGTTTGAACAGGATATAATCCTTTGGTTTGAGCCATTCCAATTTGAGCAAATGCAGCATGATTGATTATTTTTTGGTGAAAGGACTATTTGCCTGCGGTGATTTCAAGGAATTCGGATTCCAAGCTTTTGGGCTTCATGGCCAAATGACTGAGAATCAAGCCATTGTCAAAAGCCAGTTTATTAAGGGCGGTAGCGGTCATCGTTTGAGAAACCTGCAATTGCAGCCGTTTGCCTTTCTCTTTTATGGAGTTCACACCGGGAAAATTGGCCAGCAGCTCCCGTAAACGGCCAAGGTCTTCGGCAGCAATGTCCACTTGGCGGTCGTTGCTTAAAATGGCCCCAACCTCACCACTTGCCAATAAATTACCCCGCTTGATAATGGCCACATGGCTGCAAACTTTTTCTACCTCGTCGAGAATATGGCTGGCCATGATGATGGTTTTCCCCTCCCCAGCAATGCGTTGAATAATTTCCCGGACTTCGGCGATGCCTTGTGGGTCAAGGCCGTTCGTGGGTTCGTCGAAGATGAGCACTTCTGGGTTGCCGACGAGTGCTGCCGCAATGGCGAGGCGCTGTTTCATGCCATAAGAAAAGGTGCTGAAAGCCGAGTCACGCCGTTGAGCCAGGTTAACGATTTCCAGAATCCTATCAATTTCCGGCTCGGAACAGCGCTTGATATGCGCCGTGATTTCAAGGTTTTTCACGGGCGATAGGTAGGGATAAAAATTGGGCGTTTCTAGCAAGGCCCCAATATGCATTCGTTCCTGATTTCCGTATTTGCCATCAAACCAAGTGAAGTTGCCACTGTCTGCTTTTATAATGCCCAACACTGTGCCCAAGGTGGTCGTCTTGCCGCTGCCGTTCGGCCCCAAAATGCCGAACACGCTCCCCGATTCGATTTCAAGGTTCAGGTTGTTCACAGCCGTGATGTTTCCGTAGCGCTTGGTCAAGCCTGCTATTTGAAGAATTTTCATCCTATCGTTTTTATTGAAAGCCGAAAGGTAGTAGCTAAGGCCAATTTTGCTGTGTTTTTCTTCGACAAACGCCTATTTTGAAATGGCCAATTCAGGTTTTCTTTTGGTGAAAACGAATTTTCCTAACTTTGACGGCTGCATTATACTTTCAGCAAGCCCATTCTACATCAATATTATCCAAAGATGTTCGATAAAATAAAACAGACCATCAGTTCGGCTGGGGAAACAATCATGGAACAAGCCTCAACGCTCAGTGAAGCGGCCAAGGAAAAATGGATGGGGATTATTGATTCATGGATTTCCGTACTGCCAAAACTCGAAGCCTACGGCTTCAAGGCCCAGTATTTCAGCGTTTCCATGTCTTTGAACCCTACCTTGGAGGTCGAATTGCAGAGCACCATAGACGAATTCCCGATGGGAAGGATTTAAGCGATTTTGGCCGAAAACCCGACCAGTTCCCCGGTCAATATCGTTTTCAATGCCATTAAAAATTCACTGAAACTCTATCAAAGCGCCCGCATTGGGCCACATAAACAACTGATTGTAAAAATTTACGTCCGACTTTCTCCCGAAGTGAAGGTCTCATTTGGCAAACCAGCTTTCAATTAATTCAATTGCTATATGAAATTCATCAAGTTCCTGCTTTCCTTGTCCGCCTTACTTGGCTTGGTTTACATCTTGAACAAGCCTATTCCTATCCAAACACCAACACCGGAAGACCCCACCAAAACAAAGGAAACGCTGATTCCACCCATCGGGCCGTTCGTCAGCCCATTCACTGGTTTTTGGCAAAATGCTGAGTCTTTGAGCGATTTCGTTCCGCAAAAACTTGAAGTGCCGGAGATGAAAGGCAAGGTGAAAATCCTGTTCGATGAGCGGATGGTGCCGCATATTTTCGCTGAAAACTTGGAGGACGCTGCCTATGCGCAAGGCTATGTCACCGCCAAGTTCCGCCTCTTCCAAATGGAACTGGCCAGCCGGGCATCCGGGGGCAGATTGGCCGAAATCGTAGGGCCAGATGCACTCGAAAACGACAAACTCAAGCGCCGGCAAGGCATTTTGGTGGGAGCCGAAAGGGCCGCTGCCGCTTGGAAAGAAAGCAAGGAAGTATCGGCCATCATGGATGCCTACACAGCTGGCATCAATAAGTATATATCGGAATTGTCACCTCGTCAATACCCGGTTGAGTTCAAACTGATGGGCTTCAAACCGGAGCTTTGGAACACCTATAAATCCGCCTTGGTGAAGAAGTACATGGACCAAACCCTGTGCTTTGGAGAAGATGATTTGGAATCGTCAAACGCCCTGAAAATACTGGGTGCTGACACTTTTAAAAGACTCTATCCTGAGCTTAACCCAAAGCAGTCTCCCGTCATTCCAACGGGCACGCCTTGGAATTTCAAGGCATCCAAACCTGCCGAAAAACCTGCCGTGCAAGAAGCCATTGGCTTGATTCGCCACAAGGTTTATGAAAAAGAACGGGGCGTGCTTGGCAGCAATAACTGGGCAGTTGCGGGCAGCAAAACACTGTCTGGCAAGCCCATCCTCGCCAACGACCCGCACCTGAAACTGACGCTGCCCTCCATCTGGTTCGAGTTGCAAATCCATACACCAGAAGCGAATTTCTATGGCGTCTCTGTACCCGGCGTGCCCGGCGTGCTGATTGGCTTCAACGAGCACTACGCTTGGGGCGAAACCAACGTTGGACAAGACGTCAACGATTGGTACCAAATCTCGTGGACTGACCAAGCAAAGACCTCTTACCAATACGATGGCTCGGTCAAAAAAGCCAAAATCGTTATTGATTCCATCAAAGTGCGGGGCATGGAAAAGGCCGTGATGGACACGGTTCGCTGGACAGAATGGGGGCCCATCGTTTACGACTCAAATGAAAGTGGTTGGCACGACTTAGCCATGCACTGGATTGGCCACGAAGCACCCAACCCTGACGAGCTATTGACTTTTGTGGGCCTTGCCCAAGGCAAAAACCACGGCGATTACAAACAGGCTTTGACGCAATACGACTTCCCCGCTCAAAACTTTGTTTTCGCTGCCAAAGACGGGGACATCGCCATCACGCCAAACGGCAAATTCCCCATCAAAAACAAGGAACAAGGCCGTTTTGTACAGGATGGCTCCAGTTCGAAAAACGGCTGGGCAGGCTTCATTCCACGGGACCAGGTGCCTACTACCAAGAACCCGAAGCGGGGCTTTGTATCCTCCGCCAACCAGCATTCCACCGACCCAAGCTATCCCTACTACTACAACAGCCCTTATTTCGACCACTACCGGGGCCGTTACCTGAACAAGCGCCTTTCAGAAATGGACAGCATCACAGCGGAGGATTTCATGAAATTGCAGAACGATAATTTCAGCCTCCACGCATCGGAGGGGCTGCCGGCCATGCTGGCGCAAGTGGATACCACGCAACTGAGTGCCGTACAAAAGCCCATTTTTGATAAACTGAAAGCCTGGGATTTCCGCTTTGACAAGGACAAAGTGGAGCCGGTCATCTTTACCAATTGGTGGGACAAGTTCTACGAAATGACCTTCGATGAGGTCATGGTCTGGAAGGATTCCATTCCGATTTTGATGCCCGAAAAATGGCGGGTAGTAGAACTGACGGCCAACAGCCCCAGCGACATCATTTTCGATGACAAAAAGACGCCTGAAAGGGAAAGTGCCAAGCAAATTGCCACGGCATCCTTCCTTGCCACCTTGAAGGATTTGAGCACGGAACTGGTGAAGCCCGACTTCGCTTGGGCCACTTATCGCAAGTTTTCCATCATGCACTTGGCCCGCATTCCGGCCTTTTCCAGAATGGATTTGCCTGTGGGCGGCTATGGCCAAGCACTCAACGCCATTGCCGGAGGCAACGGCCCTTCTTGGCGTATGATTGTGGAGCTTGGCGATGAAATCAAGGCGTATGGCCTGTTCCCCGGTGGGCAATCCGGAAACCCCGGCAGCCCATTTTACGCCACCGACCTCGACAAATGGGTAAAGGGGGAGTACAATGAATTGTACTTCATGAAAAATGCAGAGGACAAACGCAAACCGACGCTATTTTCAATTGACATCAACTAAAGTTAACATTTCAGGGGATTGGGGTGGAACGCCCCAAAAGCCCCTACCCTCTCGTTCGCTTAGTCAAAGGATGAGCGAACGAGAGGGAAGCTAGGGATGATATTCACAGACAAAACAAACCATTATCATGAAAAAATTCGGTCTTCAAACCTTAATCATACTCGTATTAGGCTCCATTGCCCAATACTTCTTCCCTTTCTGGAGCATCGCCGTGGTGGCAGCTTTGGTAGGTTTCTTCTTTAAATACGAAAACAGTGCCGCCAGTTTTGCCGCAGGCACGGCAGCGGTCACGTTGCTTTGGAGCAGCTATGCGGGCTTTTTGAATTCGGCCAACGCCAACCAATTAGCCGACCAAATCGGGGTACTGTTCAAGGTAGGTTCCGGATACTTAGTACCCGCCACGGGTTTAATCGGTGGACTCTTGGGCGGCTTCGGAGCGCAAACGGGTACTTTGCTCCGCAAATTATTCGAAAAGGAAGAAGCGGTGGCTTAATGCCTCAGAACACGTATTTACCGAACATCACCAACCAGCCAATCACCATCAAGGCTATGACGATGACCACACCTCGAACGCTGTTGTGGAGGTATCTTTTTTGGAAATAGTTCAGCAAAAAGCCGTCCATTGCTATCGCAAAAATGGCACAAGTCCGCTCCCGGAACATGGGCCTGAACCCACCGGTACTGACCCAGCCTTGCGTTTCTAGCAAGCCGTAAATACTGTAAAGGATGCCAAAGGCCAGAGCTGGTAACAAAATAGCAAGTATCAAACCAAACGGAAATGAGTTTCTTTCAAGCATGATTGTTTTAGGTTTTAGCATGAAACGCTTATTTCAAGAAATAGGAACACCTGCTTTCTGTTCCAAATCCTTCAACGCATCCAGCGCATCGTAACGGGTCAGGTCGTGGCCGGAAGGCACGACCGAGATATAATTATGCTCCAAGGCCCAAACGTCGGTGTCCTCGCCTTTGTCGTTGTTGGTGAATTCGCCCGTGAGCCAGTAATATTTCTGGCCACGTGGGTCAATGCCCTCTTGGTATTTCTCAATCCACCTCGCCTCGGCTTGTCGGCAGATTTTGAATCCCTTTAATTCATGGCTTGAAACGGAAGGGATGTTCACGTTGAGCAGTTTGCAATTTCCGAGGCCATTCTTCAAAACATATTGCATCAATTCCTTCAAAAACGGTTTGCAACTGTCGAAATCTGCGCCCCACTCGTAGTCCAATAGCGAAAAGCCGATGGAATTGATGCCCTCCAAAGATGCTTCCATTGCCGCCGACATCGTACCAGAATACAGGATATTAATGGACGCATTGGAGCCGTGGTTGATGCCGGAAACGCAAAGGTCGGCAGCACGCTGGTGCAGCAGCACGTGCTTGGCGAGTTTCACGCAGTCAACAGGGGTTCCGCTGCATTCATACGCCTCGATGCCGTCGTAAATGTCCACCTTCTTCAAGCGCAGTGGGTCTTTGATGGTGATGGCATGGCCTTGGCCAGACTGCGGGGAATCGGGCGCAACAACGATGAGGTCGCCCAACTCACGGGCCACTTCTACGAGCGCCTTTAAGCCGTGAGCGTTGATGCCGTCGTCGTTGGTAACTAGAATAAGTGGTCGGTTTGTCATGAATTATGGATGGTATGGTTGGGGCAATGGAATAAAAGGCTCAAAATTAGCGCTTCCAAGTCAAACAGGCCGGAGCCGCCCCATCAAATCCAAGATTTTTTGACGCTCCGTGGCAAGTTGGTCCGCTGACCAATGTTGCGCAGCTTGGAACTTGGCCAATACCGCCTCCAAATGCTGTCGCACCCGCTGGATATGGAAATAAAGCAGGCCCGTTCTTCGCTCAAAGAAGTCTGTGGGCGTCAAGACCAATTCGTTGTCGAAGCAATGCGACAATTCCGATAAAATCAGGGCTTCGTCCGTTTTTTTGCCATTGGCAAAGGCCCATTCCACAATTTGCAGCGCATCGTGGCCATAGTTCTCCACCAAATAACTGACAGTCGTTTTGGCGGCTGGCAAGCCAGCTAATTTCTCCTCAATATTCTTCTGAAAATCAAGCACGTGCGTCATGTTTTCAAAAGCAGTTTCCTGCAAAGCCACTTCTTTGGTTACACAGACGATGGCAGTTTGCCCCTGCCTTTTCAGCACCAAATCCACCAGCTTTTGGGCCATTTTGCGGTAGCCCGTCAGCTTGCCACCCGCTACGGAAATCAAGCCTGAATTCGAGATGAAAATCTCGTCTTTCCGGCTCATTTCCCCCGCTGATTTGCCTTCTTCGTAAATCAAAGGGCGCAGTCCCGCCCAGGTGCTTTCCACATCGTTGCTCGTTAATTTCACCGAAGGGAACATGGCGTTGGCCGCTTTCAGCAAGTAGTCAATTTCCGATGGCTCCGCAAAAACCTCGTCCTTGTCGCCCTTGTACGGCGTATCGGTGGTGCCGATATAGGTGGCCCGGTTGCGTGGAATGGCAAATATCATCCGCCCATCGGCCACATCGAAATAGACGGCATTCTGCAAGGGCAGTCGCTCCCAAGCCACGACGATATGCGTCCCCTTGGACAAGAATAACCGCTTCTTGTTCAGCGACTTATCCATTTCCCGAAGGCCGTCCACCCACGGGCCTGCCGCATTGACGATGGTGGTGGCAGTAAACCGAATCGTTTCGTTGTTCTCCAGGTTCTGGCAAATGGCGCCTTTTAGCTGCCCGTTTTCCTCCAAGAAATCCGTCAATTGAACGTAGTTCAAACAAACGGCCCCGTAGCGAATGGCCGCTTTCACCACTTCGATGGTGAGGCGGGCATCATCGGTGCGGTATTCGGCATAGATGCCGCCGCCAAGCAGGTCGTTGTTGCGGAGCAAAGGCTCGGTGGAAAGCGTGCGCTTTTGCGAAAGCATCTGCCGCTTGTCGGTGCCCTTTACACCCGCCAGAAAATCGTAGAGCCAGAGGCCGAGCGCCGTGCCGCCTTTGCCGAAGGTGCCACCTTTATAAATGGGCAGCAACATTTTTTCCGGCCTGACCAAATGCGGGGCCAAGCGGTGGACGATGGCCCGCTCCTGCCCTACTTCGTGTACCACCTTGAGTTCCAGTTGCTTCAAATACCGCAGTCCACCGTGAATCAGCTTGGTGGATTTGCTGCTGGTGCCGGAGGCAAAATCCCCTTTTTCGACGAGGGCCACCTTCAGCCCACGGGTCGCTGCGTCGAGGGCGATGCCAGCCCCAGTGATGCCGCCGCCTACCACCAGCACATCGAAATGCTGGTCTTTCAATTGTTCCAGAAGGATTTGCCTTTGAGTGTTCATACTTATTTCCCTACTTTTCGGCCTGAATTTGAAATTTCAGGCAACAAGATAATGCCTCTCAAATAACGCCATATTTAAATTTATGAAAAATCGTCGGGGACGCCCCATTGACATCATTTGCGCTGGAGAACTACTGGTTGATTTCATCAGCAGCGGCTACGCCGAATCCTTGGAAGCCGCCAAAACCTTCGAGCGCCACATGGGCGGCAGCCCTGCCAATCTTTGCATGAACATGGCCCGGCTCGGCAACCAAACCAGCCTCGTGGCCAGTGTGGGCAAGGACGATATGGGCAGCTATTTGATTGACTTCGTCAAAAAAACGGGCGTTGACTGCTCGCTGGTGCGACAAGTGGCCGCTCCCACGACCCTCATTCTTGTCACCCGCACCAAGACCGTCGCCAATTTCGAGGCGTACCGCTTGGCCGATGCCCGCATTTCAGCTAACCAATTACCGGAAGAACGGTTGCAACAATCCACTATTTTTCACACCACTTGTTTTGGTTTGGGCAAAAAACCGGGGCAGACCACCATCATGAAGGCCGCCCGCCGTGCTGCCGAACTGGGCTGCCAACTCAGCATTGATGCCAATTATGCCACCAAGACTTGGCCCGACCGGGATGACCCCCGAAAATTCGTGGCCGAGTTTTGCAAGCTTGGCGCCATCGTGAAGGTCAGTGAGGTGGACTGGGAACGCCTGTACGGCAGCCCCTTTGCATCGGCGGAAGCTGCTGCGCAACATTTCCTTCAAATGGGTGCCTCGCTGGTCTGCGTGACGATGGGCGGCGATGGCGCTTTCGTGGCGGATAAGTCCAGCGGCGAGTTCCTGCCTGCCCGAAAAGTGGAGGTGAAGGACACGACTGGGGCAGGCGATGCCTTTTGGTCGGGCTTCCTCACCGCTTGGTTGGATGGCCATAGTCCCATTGATTGCGCCAAGGCGGGCCGCAGCATGGCGGAAATCAAGATTGGGCATTTTGGGCCGCTGACGGAGAAGGTGGAGCGGGAGCGGATTTATCAAAAATGATGAATGATGAATGATAAATGATGAATTGGTGCCTGCTCATCCCTCATCCCTCATCCCTCATCCCTATTTCAATTGACTAATCATAAATACATCATGAAAAAAACATTCCTTTTTGCTGCCGCAATGCTTGTGGCATTTTTTGCGCAGGCGCAATACCAGTTCACACTGACGAGTGATTGCAACTGCACCTCCATCAAAAACCAGCAGAACACGGGCACTTGCTGGAGTTTTGCCACTTCTTCCTTTCTGGAATCGGAACTGATTCGGATGGGCAAGAAAGAGGAGTACGACCTCTCGGAGATGTTCTTCGTGCGGCAGATTTACTTGGACAAGGCACAGAACTACGTCTATCGCCAAGGCAAGGCGCAGTTTGGGCAGGGCGGCCTTTCGCACGATGTCATCAAGGCGTTTGTGGAGGCGGGCGCTGTGCCGGAGTCGGTTTACAGTGGCAAGCTGGCGGGCGATTATATGCACGACCACTCCGAATTGGAGGTGGCGCTAAAGGGCATGTTGGACGTCATTGCGGCGCAAAAAAGGCCAAGCAATAAATGGCTGGCCAGCACGGCGGGCATTTTGGATGCTTATTTGGGCAAGGCCCCAGAGAAATTCACCGTGAACGGCAAGGAATACACCCCGAAGACCTACGCCGCCACGCTTGGCATCAATCCGGCGGACTACGTGAGCTTCACGCCTTATACCCACCACCCTTTCAACCAGCAAATGGTGCTGGAAATACCGGACAACTGGTCGAACGGCAGCTACTACAACCTGCCTTTTGAAGACCTTGTGACCATCACGAAAAATGCCATTGCTAAAGGCTATAGCGTGGCTTGGGACGGCGACGTGAGCGAAAAGGGCTTCTCCGGCAGCAAGGGCATCGCCGTATTGCCGACGGAGGACCAACGGGAAGACCTCTTCACCAAGCCCGGTGCCGAGCTGAACGTCACCCAAGAACTGCGGCAGGAAACCTTCTCCAATTACTCCACCACCGACGACCACCTCATGCACATCTCCGGCACGGCCAAGGACCAAAACGGCACCACCTACTACTACGTGAAAAACTCGTGGGGGGAAATCAGTCCGTACTCCGGCTATATCTATATGTCGGAGCCGTATTTCAAGCTGAAAACCGTGTGCATCATGGTACACAAGGACGCCGTGCCTGCGGAGATTCGGAAGCGGTTGGGGATATGAGGAGGGATGAGGGATGAGGGATGAGGGATGAGGGGGTCTGCTAATCTCGGCCTTGGTCGTTTTGCACTTTTCCTTAAATGGTTGTGTTTATTGGCTGCTTTTTGTCATGGCAGATAGGCCACCTCTGCGTCACGTAGGTTCCCTTCGGGACTGACAAAATGAGACGCAGAGGTGGCCTTCGGCCATGACAAAGGGACAAAAACGACAAAGCCCCTACCCCGCTCAAAACGGAAAATCACTCACCAGTTTATCCAAAAAGCGATTGAAGAGTTCGGGTTTCAAGGCGATGGTGAACAGTAAACCGAAAACTGCTCCCCAGAAGTGGGCCATGTGGTCAATGCGGCCACCGCCTTGCTTGGCGGCATAGGAGGAATACACCAAGTACAGCACCGCAGCCAATACTGCCGGAATAGGAATTACATAAAACAAATAAATATTGCTCCAAGGCTCAAACAGTGCGAAAGCGAACATGATGCCCGAAACGGCACCGGAAGCTCCCACCGAACTAAAAGACTGGTTGTGCTTGTGCTTGTAATAGGTCGGAATATCGGCAAAAACGCCGGAAAGTATGTACAGCGCAAAGAAATTCAACCTTCCCATCAATTCACCGAATATGACCACAAAGGCCGACTCGATATAGCTCCCAAAGCTATACAGGGCAAACATGTTGAAGAACAAGTGCGTGAAATCGGTATGCAGGAACATCGAAGTCACCCAACGGTAATACGACTTATCCCGGTACTCCTCGTAAGGATAGTGCATGAACTTGTACTCAATCTCTCGGCGTTCAAATGCCTGCCAGGAAATCAATGAAGTAACAATGACGAGGATAAGGGTGATACTGAGGGTCATAAGCTTGTTTTTGCTTGCAAAGAAACATGGAAAAAGGGAATAAAATGAATAGGCACAATGCAGGCAATTATGCCAATGAAAATCTCTCACCGATTTGCCCAATCCCCCTCACTCATTATGATACCCCTCCCCCCTCAGAATCGTCATGGCCCGGTACAATTGCTCCAGGAAAAACAGCCGCACCATCTGGTGGGAGAAGGTCATTTTGGAGAGGGAGAGTTTCTGGTCGGCCCGCTGGTAAAGCTCCTCGGAGAAACCATAAGCCCCGCCAATGAGGAAGACCAGCCTCCGGGCGCCCATCTGTAGGCGTTGCTCCATAAAAGCGGAGAACTCCACCGAGGTCAGTTGCTTGCCCCGTTCATCGAGCAGCACCAAGTAGTCGTCCTTTTTCAGTTTGGACAGCACGGCCTCGCCTTCCTTTTGCTTCAGCTGGTCTGGGTTCAGGCTGCCCGCATTTTTCACATCGGGTATGAGCATACCGGCATAGCTCAAGTAATGCCCCAAGCGCTTTTCATAAATGGCCATGCCCTCGTCCAAGTAGCTAAAGGCCGTTTTGCCGATGTACCAAAGTTCTGCTTTCATTTTTTTGTCGTTGGTCAAGGTGGGGTCATTGGTCAATAAAGTCTTGAACTACTTTGCTTTAGCATATTGAAGTAGCTTCTAAAGCATGTCTTTGATGTGTAAAAATGGCTGATTAATTGAGAAAACGAGGGCAAAAATACAAAGCAGTCTGTCCTTTGTTTTATTTTAACAAGGTTTGCTACATTTGCATCATCACTTGGTGACGCTATCCAAAAGATAAATCAAGCGAATTATAGCCATAGTCTATTCATTCTTTTATGCATAGGGTTAACACGTTTGAATATTTACGTAAAACCCGATTCACTCTAAATACTTTCAAAATGAAGAACCTAGCTTTCCTATTCACACTTGCCTTGATGGTATGCCAAACGGCTGTTTCACAGGCACAAAAAAGTTTTAGTTTTCAATTAGGCTTGCAAGCCGGCTATGATTTAGTCAAACTTGATGACCGCTATATTGCCGATCCCAACCTCACATTTCCAACTTCTGGTTCCGGTATCAGTCGGTTTCATGTATTGAATCCGGTAGGGTTCCAAGCCTATGTAAATTGGAAGTTAAACAAAGGGCCGATAGTGCAGTCAGGCTTTGAAATGGTGAAACGTAAAATCACCTATTTCGGAGCATTCAGTGCCACTAAATTCTGTACGATATGCGACTTAGGGGTGGACATGCCAATGTATTCAGTCCCGGCGAACCTCATCATCCGACTGAACCCAAAAACTGACCCTGAAAATTGGGAAGCATCCATCAAGGCTGGCCTATCTTTACAATGGTCGGGCAAGACAGATAATGTATTCCGGTTCAGTGGTTCTTCCAAATTGGAAACCCCTAATAAAGTCAGTGTGGAAGAAGTTGCGGATGATCAGTACCGAATGTTCCTGATAGTTGACGAAGCTTATGGAATTGGTGGGCAATTTGGCTTTGTGCTTACTAAAAACATGGGCGATGCTGGCAGCGTAGGCATTGAGGGAGGGTTCCGAACCCAATTTGACAATACAACCTCCATTCAAGTTTGGGGATACGACAAAGATACCGATAGCAGGATAAACGGCTACAATCCTTATAGTTTCAAATTCGCTAGCTTATACTTAGGTATCAACTATGGCCTGCCATGGGGAATTGGCCCGAAAGCGGACTAATCAAATTTGGAAGCCCCATCACTCTATCGGTCGTAAGTGCTTGAATGCCCTGCCGAGTTGGGTGATAATATCACTGGCCAGCAGCGCCTCCTGTTGTTGGTCGAGCATGGCGAGGTCGCCAGCTAGGCCGTGGAGATAGACGCCGAGTTGGCAGGCTTCCAAGGGCGGATAGCCTTGCGCCAGCAGTCCGGTGAGGATGCCCGTGAGCACGTCGCCGCTGCCGCCGGTGGCCATGCCGGGGTTGCCGTTGTTGTTGAAGAGGCATTGGCCATCGGGGCAGGCAATGGCAGTGTTCGCACCTTTTAGTATCAGGAAAATGCCCAGTTCCCTGGCCTTGCTGATTTGCAGTGCATTGCGTTCAAAATCATTGGCCGAAGGGCCGAACATCCGCTCGAACTCCTTGGGGTGCGGGGTGAGGATGCTGTGCTTGGGTATGAGTTGGAAGAAATCGGGGTGGCCCGCCAGCAGGTTCAGTGCATCGGCGTCGAGCACCACGGGCGATTGGGTGCGGCGAAGGGCGTCGGCCAAGCCTTGGGCCGTCAGTTCGTTGGTGCCAATGCCGCAGCCGATGCCGATGGCCTTGTACTTGCTCAGTTCTTCATGCACATTGGTAACGGAATACTGGTGCTCGTCCACGCTCACCATTGCCTCCGGCACCGAGATTTGGAGTATCTCGTAGCCGCATTTGGGCGAATGCACCGTCACCAAGCCAGCGCCACTGCGCAAGCAGGCACGGGTGGCGAGAATGGCCGCCCCTACTTTCCCATAGCTGCCCGCCACGAGTAGGGCATGGCCGAAAGTGCCCTTGTGGTCGTGCCGATGCCGGGTGCGCAGCAGGGGTTTCACCATTTTTTCATCCAAAATGAAATTGGTCGTCGGCTCGTCCTGCACCGATGGGGCATGCAGGCCGATATTGCCGCACATCCACCGCCCGATGCGGTGCTGGTTTTCGGGGAACATAAAGCCGAGCTTCGCAAACTCAAAGCTGAAAGTCCAGTCGGCGAGGATGGAAACGCCCGTGGTGGTCTTGTCGGCGAACATGCCGGAGGGGATGTCCACCGAAATGCGGGTCACAGGCTGCAAGTTCAGGTGTTCGATGAAATTGGCCCAATAGCCCTCTACGGCTTTGTTCAGTCCGCTGCCGAGTATGGCGTCAATCAGGATGGCACCAGCGGGCAGTTCGGGCCAGTGGCCGTCGCTCTCGTGGTATTCCCCACCCAGTATATTCCCCCCGACCCGCCGCAGGTTGCGCAGGTTTTCGGCGGTGTCCTTGCTCAGTTCGGGCTTGAGGTAGAGCAAGTAGGCCGTCACTTCGTAATAGTCCTTGGAGAGTATGCGGGCAATGGCCAGGCCGTCGCCACCGTTGTTGCCCGTGCCGCAAGCCACGAAGATTTTCTGGTTGCGGTTGGGGAACTGTCGGGTGAACCATTGACAGAAGCTGCGAGAGGCTCGCTCCATGAGCTGGAGGGAGGAAATCGGCTCGTGTTGGATGGTGAGGGCATCCAATCGGCGTATCTGGTCGGTGCTGAAAATTTTCATATTTAAGTGGCACTAAGGTAGTGGCTGCACGTGAGTCAGCCGACAAGCCGGAAGGTTTTTTTGCCAAAAACGAACAAAAATCGGACTTTAGCGGCAGGCACTCATTTGGAAGATGTATTTTGATTGCTCGAAAGCAAGTTGAAGTATAACAGCATAGCTCAATCAATAGGAATGTCAAAGCGCTTTTACTTTTTAAGTTTGGTCTTAGCCCTGTTGCTGCCAATGGCAGCAAATGCCACACACATCGTCGGTGGGGAAATGACCTATAAATGCCTCGGCAACAACCTGTACGAAATCAAGTTGACCATCTTCCGGGATTGCTACAACGGTGAGCCTTGGTTCGATGACCCAGCGGCCATCGGCATCTTTGCCAATGAGAGCAACCAGCTCTTGGACAGCATCTTGATTCCCTTGGATTCCATGCTGAACGATACGCTCGACCCCACGCTCGACAACGATTGCTTCGTCATTCCGCCGAATGTCTGCGTGCATACGACCACTTACACAACTACCCGCACATTGCCTTTTATAGCGGGGGGATATTATTTGGTCTATCAACGCTGCTGCCGCAACCATACCATCACCAATCTGGTGGCACCCGAAGATGTTGGGGCGACCTATGGCATTCAATTGAACGAGTTTGCTTTGCAGCAATGCAACAACAGCCCCGTGTTCAACAATTGGCCACCCCTCTATTTATGTGTCAATCAGCCATTCAATATTGACCAATCAGCAGTGGACTTGGATGGCGACTCCTTGGTGTACAAGCTTTGCAATCCGCTGACTGGGGCTACTCCGCAAACACCCATGCCCCAGCCGCCGAATCCCCCACCCTATTTTACGGTTCCGTGGTTGGCACCCTATCAAATGACCAATCAAATCGGAGGGCCGCCTTACATGGAAATTGACCCCGTCACGGGACTGCTGACGGGCTTGCCAAATGTGATTGGGCAGTTTGTGATTGGCATCTGCGTGGAGGAATACCGTAACGGCCAATTGATTGGCACCAATCGCCGTGACTATCAGGTGAACATCGGCGTTTGCGCTGAAACGACGGCTTCGTTCTTTACCCCATCCATACAATGCAATGGCCTGACCGTGGACCTTCAAAACCAAAGCACGAATGCCGATGAGTTCCTTTGGTTGTTCAACGACCCCGGCAATCCGGGGGCTAGTTCGAGTTTAGCCAACCCTGTTTATACTTACAGCGACACGGGCCTTTACCAAATCACTTTGATTGCGGAGCCGGGAACCAATTGCACGGACACTTTCACGACGAACATTCATTTCTTGGCCAATTCGCTCTTCGCCAATTTTGCGGTGTCGGACTTGGATTGCGAAGAGGAGTTCACCATGTCCATCACCGACTCCTCGGTGGATACGCTATCTAGCATCAGCACTTGGGCTTGGACGCTGACGCAAGGCACCACGGTATTGCAAAGCAATGAACAAAGCCCAAGTTTTACGCTGACGCAACCCGGCCCAGCAGTGCTGACGCTCATCGTCACCGCCGAGAACGGTTGCAAGGACACCTTGCAACAACCCTTCCCGGTCGTCATTTTCAACGATACAGCCTTGGAGGATTCCCTGGCCTTTTGCTTGACTAATGGGGCCGTTCCACTGAACCCCGATAGTGCCTTCTTCGGTGCCGTCTTCCAGTGGATGCCCCCCGATGGCTTGGACGACCCCACCAGCGTAAACCCAAGCGCCAACCCAGCAGTCTCAACCGCTTATCACGTTTTGCTGACCGATGTCACAGGCTTTTGCGAAGCAGAAAGGACGGTCATCATCAACCTGCCACCGGATGTGACGGTGACGCCAAGCTTGGATACGATTGGCTTGGGGGAATCGGTGCAGATTTTGGCGAGCTATGACCCTAGTTATACTTACGTCTGGACGCCAGTTGAAGGACTAGACAATGCCAACATTCACAACCCCTTGGCTTCACCTAATCAAAGCATGGGTTATTTGCTGACGGTGATAGACAGCAATGGCTGTTTTGTGGAACGTGATGTGCTAATCGTGCTGACGACTATTTGCGAAGAGCCGTTCATCTTCATCCCCACGGGCTTCACACCCAATGGCGACGGTAAAAACGATGTCTTCAAAATCTTTGGCAACAACCTGACTGATACGCAACTCGTGGTTTATGACCGCTGGGGCGAAAAGGTTTTCGAGTCGAATGACCAAGCCGTGGGCTGGGATGGCAGTTTCAATGGCAAGCAGCTACCGCCCGATGTTTACGGGTTTTATGCCATTGTGAGATGTGAGAATGGGGAAAGTTTCAGTAAAAAGGGGAATGTGACGTTGATGAGGTAGGCGCTGCAAATCCACTAAAAAGGGAGAGCCGGGAATTTTGCAAAGCAAAATTCCCGGCTCTCCCTAAAAAACAACTCCCGACGGTTGGCAGCGGAGCTGCCAACCGTCGGGAGTTGTTTTTTTAGTTTTCGCCTAGCGGCGAAAACTGTTAGACATTGAACCTAAAGTGCATGCAATCACCATCCACGACTGTGTATTCCTTGCCCTCCACGCCCATTTTACCCGCTTCTTTGATGGCAGGTTCTGAGCCGTATTTCACCCAATCATCGTATTTGATGACTTCCGCACGGATAAAGCCTTTTTCAAAATCGGTGTGGATGACGCTGGCCGCCTTGGGGGCTTTCCAGCCACGGCGAATCGTCCAGGCACGCACCTCTTTTTCACCCACGGTGAAATAGGTGATGAGGTCGAGCAATTTATAGGTAGCCCGGATGAGGCGGTTCACGCCTGGCTCGGCCAAGCCCATCATTTCAAGGTATTCGTTGCGCTCTTCGAGCGAATCCATTTGCGCAATCTCCGATTCAATGGCTGCGCTGATGAAAATGACCTCGGCTGGCTCAGATTTCACGGCCTCTTTGAAGCGCTCAGTGAATTTATTGCCTGTTTCCACGCTGGCCTCGTCCACGTTGCAAACGTAGAGCACTGGCTTGGCGGTGAGCAGCATCATGTCTTTGAGCAGTTCGGCGTCGTCCCCTTCGTATTGGAGGGAGCGGGCGGGATTGCCTTGGTTCAGGTGCTCCATGATGGCCTCGCCGATAGTCACAGCGTGGGCGTCCTCTTTCTTTCCGGTTTTGGCTTGCTTGCGCAATCGGTCGAGGCGCTTCTCCACGGAATCTATGTCTTTGAGAATCAATTCGGTATCAATCACCTCCTTGTCACGAACGGGGTCAACGCCACCGTCCACGTGCACAACGTTATCGTCTTGGAAGCAGCGCACCACATGGATGATGGCGTCCACCTCCCGGATATTTGCCAAGAACTGGTTGCCAAGGCCCTCGCCCTTGCTCGCCCCTTTGATAAGGCCGGCAATGTCCACAATCTCGATGGTGGTGTGCACCAAAGCTTTGGGGTTGACCAGTTCCTTCAGTTTCTCCATCCTTGCATCTGGCACGGTGATGATGCCCACGTTGGGGTCTTTGGTGGCGAATGGGTAATTGGCTGCAAGTGCTTTTGCAGAGGTCAGTGCGTTGAAAAGCGTAGATTTACCAACGTTCGGGAGTCCTACGATACCAGCTTGTAAGGGCATTTTTATAGAATGATAAATGATAAATGATGAATGATGAATGGGAGCTTGCAGCTTTGTTTACGCCGTGATTCCACCATCATTTTTTAAAAGCGGGCGCAAAGATAGGTTTTAGCATTGATTGAGGAAAAAACTAGCTGTTGTATGGAATAATTTGGCCTATTTTTATCCTTTGGTAACTAAAGCGCCAAGTTTGTGGACATTATCAAAAACGTGGCTCAAATATTGATTTTCAATCATTTACCATCCATCCTTTAAATTCAACCGATGAGAAAATCCATTCGAATCCTTTTCCAAATCACTTGCTTGTTTGTGCTCATGTTCATTGCAATGGGATGCCCAGTAGGGATTGAGTACCCACTTGGAACACCCGGCAAGGAAAAAATAGAGTCCAAACTCATCGGTACTTGGGTTGCGCAGTCATCGGACGCCGAAATCAAAAAAGTGAAGGTCAGCAAAAAGGACGATAGCACCTATTCCATTGAGGTTTTGGAACGTGGCGAAATGTATGCGCTCGAAACGGACAAGCTCGAAGCATGGGTCACCAAATTCAATGGGGCCACTTTCCTTTTTGCCAAGCCCGACGACCCGAACGACCCCAAATACTACCATTACAATTATAGGTTTGATGGAAAAAAACTGGTCTTGAGCGATATGTCGCTGCTGGAAGGTGGCATGGATGCCGTCACAAGCCAAGAAGCGCTTCAAAAAGAAGTCATGGCCTCCATGAAAAAGCCTGAATTTTTGAGCGCCCCAGTTGAATTCATCAAAGAATAAGCCCGGTTGTTAGTCATGGAGAACGCACGAGCCTTTCGCATTGCCAATATCATCTTCATGAACCTAATCCCGCTGTTTGGGGTGCTGTTCATGCATTGGGATGCCCGTGAATTGATTTTGGCTTATTTCCTCGAAACCATCATCGTTGTGCTGTTTCATGCCGTGCGGCTTTGGTATGTTCACAAACGATGGGGGCATCTGCCAGAGACGGAAGCCCAAAGGCTCAAATACAAACCGACCGATGGTGCTACGCAAATGACGGGTGGGTTCATGCCGATTTTCCTGTTGCTGTTCTGCGGCATTTTCATTTTTGTGCAGTCCATGATACTGGGCGGCTTTGCCGAAAAATCCTTTCCCGACGGCATTTTCCAAGCCATGTACCTAGCCGCCACGGGCAATTTGGCGTGGGTGCTCATTTCATTTGCCATGATGCAGCTAATCGTCTTGGTGAGGGAAGTCATTACCAGTAAATACAAGGGACAGCCAGCGGAGGAGCTACTGTTTCAGCCGTTCAAGCGCATTTTGGTGCAGCAATTGACGGTCATTTTGGGCGGGTTCGTCATTCTTTTCGGGGGTGGCCTGGCCTATCTTTTTGTGATGATTGCTGTCAATATCGCCATTGATGTATTTGGCTTTTTCATAGATAATGCGAAACTACAACTGGCCATGACCCACGGCGACCCTGAAAAGGAAAAGCAATACGAAGAGCTGAAACGCATCATGAAGGAGGATTAAAACTAAATCCGCTCCATTGCATTTTCAGGCAGCCAGCCGATTTCTCCATTTTCGAGGCTCACTTGCCACCAGCCTTCCATTTTTTTAATTTGGTTCAATTTAGTGCCCTCGGCAACGGTCTCCACTTCTTGTGCATTCTCCTCTGGGCTGGAGCGAAGAATGGCCGTTTTCTGCACCAAAATGGCCTGTTCAGAGTTCTTTTGATAAGCCATGCTGCTCCATGCCAGCCCCAATGGCAATATGCTGATAATCAACAAACTGAGGCCAGCAATCAAGCCCCATTTCTTATGGTTACGGGTCTTTCCAAGTACCCTAAAAGTCAACGCACCAAAGCCAGCCCACCAGCACACCAAAGCTAATATGCCCATGCTGGACGCACCCATTCCCGCACGTGCGGAATGCCACCATCGGGTCAGGAAAAACTCAGGCAGTGGCTCAATCTCTGCATTTATTTTTGAACGTATGAAGGCCAAGTTCTTTGCAGCGGCATCGTGCTTCGCATCCAGCACCAAGGCACGTTCGTAGTGCAGCACTGCCTGCCCGATGCTGCCTTGCCGATACCATGCATTGCCGAGGTTGTATTCCAAATCGGCGGTTTTGTAGCCGTCGTTTATCAATTGCTGATAGGCTTGTGCCGCCTTGTCGTATTCCTTGGATTTATAGGCTTTGTTGCCCGCAACAAAAAGTGCTTCTGCCTCGCCAGCGTGCAGGTTTGTCTGGTAAAATTGGCAAAGCACCAATATTGCCAAGCCTTTCATTAAACCTTTTAATAGAGCATTGAATTGCGTCTGCTGTTTCAATTTATCGTTCATCATTTGTCCTTCGTCATTTACTTAAACCGTTCATTTTCAATTCGTTCCAAATACTCCAAACAAACTTGGTCTTCCGGGTCGTCACTTGGTTGGGTACTGAACCATGCTTCCAAAATCTCTTTGGCCACTTGTTCAGAAGTGCTTCTGAGGCTCATGGCCAGCACGTTGGCATCGTTCCATTTGCGTGCTCCGGCAGCAGTTTCGGCGTCGTTGCAGAGTGCAGCACGGATGCCTTTCACTTTATTGGCCGCAAGGCTAATGCCCGTTCCCGTCCAACAAAACAAGATGCCCGACTCAAAGTTGCCGTTGGCAACCGCTTGCGCCACCTCGATGGCCACTTTGGGCCACGGGGCCGAGCTTGAATTGAAGGCGCCGAACAGTGTCGGTTCATGCCCCATTTTGCGAAGCGCATCAACCACCGTATTGGGCACGTGGCCTTCCATGTCGGTTCCGATTGCGACTTTCATGGCTTTGGATTTGAAAATAGAAAAGTGAAAGGTAGCTTAGGCGAGCGAATTCAGCTTCAATGTGACCAGGAACCACTCTTCGTCCTTGCTGATTTTCAGCTCGTGCCTATCCGGGTAGAGCAGTTCCAAACGGCGTTGGACATTGCGCAAGCCGATGCCCGATGCGCTGTCCTTGTCTTCGGTTGCCTCCCCCGATACCTTGTTTTTCACTGCGAAAAAAAGGGATTTATCCGAAATGACCAACTGAATATCTATGACGGGTTTCAGCACCATGCCCACGCCGTGTTTAAAAGCGTTTTCCACGAACGGAATCATGAGCATGGGTTCGATGAGCTGCGGGCCGGCTGTGCCTTGGATGTCGAGGCGAATGTCAACGTCTTCCTCAAACCTGATTTTTTGCAGGTCCACGTAGTTCTTGAGGTATTCCACCTCTTTTTCGAGCGGCACATAGATGTCGCCTGATTCGTAGAGCATGTAACGCATTAATTCTGAGAGCTTTATGGTCACTGGCTCTGCGTTGCTCGATTTGGAGCGGATGAGGTAAACGATGCTGTTGAGGATATTGAAAATGAAATGCGGGCTGATTTGCGAACGCAAAAAAGAAAGCTCGGATTTCAGGCGCTCTTCCTGTTCTTGCTGCCTTGTTTTTTCCTGTTCCAACAAAAGGGTGATGAACGCATAACCCGTGCTGATGGCGGTCACAAAAATAACTGGGATAAAGGCCCAGAACATATCATAATGCCGACGGAGCAAATCGCAAGGAATCACCCATTCCTTGAGAAACATCTGGAAAATCGCAAAGGAAACAATCAATCCAAGTAGTGAAAACAAATAGGCAGGAATTCCCCGTTTCTTAAATATATGCGGTACCAACCATTCCGAATTAATCAAGAACAGCGGGATATTGGTAAGCGTAACGGGAATGATGGCGATGGAAAATCGATACGCCCGTTCATTGTCACTCGAATTGATGATGGGCAAACCAATCCAAACCGTCCATAAAACAATATGGAAGATGATTTTGAATAGTGTATTGGATGGTATTCGCTTTGCCAAATTGCAGGTTTAATAGTCCAAAATCGTGTGGACACAACAAAAATAATGCTCCAAACCATATTTCATTTTTGCGAAGCGATGAATAAAGAAAATGTGCAGATAAAAAGGGCAATTTCATGCTCCTTTCGAAAAATCTGCCTTGAAATCAGTTTCATCTTCTCAATCCAACAGATTGACGATAACCAAAACTAGGGTTCGTGCGTTTAGCCTTCTTTTGCATTCAAGAAATTTTTCACCTAACTGTTATCATGAAAAAAACGATTCAATATTTGAAGACCCACTTTCTAAAATCACTTGCCATTGTCTGCGCCTTGGCTTTTGCTGCGCAATTATCGGCACAAAACTGGCCCGGCGCACCCGGCGGCGGAGCGCCCAGCGGCAAGGGAGGCCCTGCACAAATGAACATTGGCCGATTCTATGGAAAAGTGGTGGATGAGAACAAAAAAGGCGTTGGCTACGCCACGGTTGAGCTGTTCGGCATGAGCTTCGATTCTGTGGCCAAAACCATGAAAGAGAAGCTAATCACTGGCCAAATTACGGAAGAAAATGGCGATTTCAGCCTCGAAAAACTGCCCGTCATGGGCGAGTTCACGATGAAAATCTCTTTTATCGGCTACACAGAAGTTACCCAAAAAGTAAGTTTCGGCCTTGCACCACCAAAAGGTGCTGCGCCCGGTGGCGGTGCACCAGCAGGTGGAATGCCCGGTGGTGGAATGCCCGGTGGCGGTGGATTCCCAATGGGCGGCGGCAGCTTTGAAAAAGACCTTGGTAATATCAAACTGGTGACCTCTGCCACCGACCTAAAGGAAGTGACGGTCACTGCGCAAGCCGCACAGACTACCCTCGCCTTGGACAAAAAAGTATATCGGGTGGACAAGGACGCCTCCACTGCTGGTGGCAATGCCCAAGACGCCCTGAAAAACGTACCCTCTTTGAGCGTTGACTTGGATGGCAATGTTTCGCTCCGCAATGGTGCTCCGCAAATCTTTGTGGATGGCCGCCCAACTACCCTCAGCCTCGACCAAATCAGTGCGGATGCCATTGAAAGTGTGGAAGTCATCACCAACCCATCCGCCAAATTCGACGCAGGCGGTGGCACGGCGGGCATCATCAATATTGTCTTGAAAAAGGAAAAACGCCTGGGCTACAATGGAAACGTTCGGGCTGGAACTGATACCAGAACTGGCTATAACGCCGGCGGCGACGTGAATGCCCGTGGCGAAAAAACCAATATGTTCATCAGTGGGAACTTCAACCGCAACAAGGGTTATTCAGATGGTGAAACCTATCGGGACAATTTTCCGAGCCCCAACGCTCCTAGGGTTTATTCCACTCAACTCATTGACAATACCATGGAGGGCTATTTTGCCAATGCGAGGGCCGGCTTCGATTGGTTTGCCGACAACCGCAACACAGTGACGCTTTCTGGCAGCTTAACCCGTGGCCCTTTTGAGCCAAAGGATGAATTGACCGTTTTGGCAGACACTTTTGCTTCCGACAATACAAGCATCTTGAACACCAATTCCTACGTGCGCAATACATTGCAAGACCGGAACTTCCGCAATTTGGGTGCCTCAGCGCAATTCAAGCATTTGTTCCCAAAAGAAGGTGCCGAATGGACCGCAGACGTAAACTACAACCGAATGAAGTTCTTTGGCAACAGCAATTATGAAACGCTGTACGAAGGGGGCGTGGACAGTAAAGAAAGGCAGAAAGGCGAAGGAAGTGGCTCATTTATCACCGTTCAAACTGACTTCGTGAACCCACTTAACAAGCAAATGAAATTGGAAGGCGGCCTGAGAGGCTCTATGCGGAACAATAAAAACGACAACAGCAATTTTTATACAGACCCCAACACTGGCCAAGAAGTACAGGTCACCAGTTTGGCAGACCACT
>JADLHE010000184.1 GCA_020848965.1 Saprospiraceae bacterium | reverse complement strand
TCGGCGCTCTACGTGGCCGCCCACCCCGACGATGAGAATACCCGCCTCATCACTTGGCTTTCCAATGACCTCCACATGAACACGGCCTATATCTCGCTCACCCGTGGCGACGGTGGCCAGAACCTCATCGGCACCCAAATCGAGGAACTGCTCGGCGTCATCCGCACGCAGGAGCTGCTCGCTGCCCGCCGCACCGATGGCGGCACGCAGTTTTTCAGCCGGGCCAACGACTTCGGCTTCTCCAAGCACCCCGACGAAACCCTCAAAATCTGGAACAAGGACGAAGTGTTGGCCGACGTGGTCTGGGCCATCCGCCGGTGGCAGCCCGATGTCATCGTCAACCGCTTCCACCACGAATCGGCGGGCAAGACGCACGGCCACCACACGGCCTCGGCCATGCTTTCGGTCGAAGCGTTCGACCTTGCCGCCAACCCCAAGGCATACCCAGAGCAGTTGGAGTACGTGCTGCCTTGGCAGCCCAAGCGGGAGTTTTTCAACACCTCGTGGTGGTTCTACGGTAGCCAAGAGAAGTTCGATGCCGCCGACAAATCGAAAATGGTGTCCGTGGATGCGGGCACTTATTTGCCCCTGCGGGGCAAAAGCATTGGCGAAATCAGCGCCGAGAGCCGCTCCATGCACAAGTCGCAGGGCTTCGGCTCGGTGGGCAACCGTGGAGAGAGCCTCGAATACCTCGAACTCGTGAAGGGCGACATGCCCACTGACCAAAAAGACCTTTTCCAAGGCATCAACACCACCTGGAGCCGGGTGCAGGGCGGTGCGCCCATCGGCGCAATGGTCGAAAAAGTGCTGAAGCAATACGACTTCAACAACCCCGGCGCCAGCGTGCCGCAACTGATGGAAGTGAAGAGAGCCATCGAACAACTCAACGCTGTTGGGCCGGACGTCTATTGGCGGGACACGAAACTGAACGAGGTCAATCGCATCATCGCCAACTGCCTTGGCCTGTTCTACGAGGTAGTGGCCGCCGAGCCAACCGCCACGCCCGGCGAGCAGGTAAACCTCACGCTGGAAGCCATCAACCGCTCGACCGTGCCTTGCACCCTCCAATCCGTCAAGTACCTGCCCTTCGGCCCTGACTCGACGCTGAACGCCCCCTTGGCCTACAACAAGGGCTTTTCTTTCAAGAAAAAACTGGAAATCTCGCCCCGTATCCCCTATACGAGCGCCTACTGGCTGGAGCAAAACTGGGCGCTTGGCATGTACACCGTGCCCGACCAAGGCATCCGGGGGCTGCCCGAATCACCGAGGTTCACGATGGTGCAGTTCAACTTCTTGGTTGACAACCAGCCGTTCACGCTGTTCCGGGAGGTGGTCTATAAAAAAGACGACGACGTGAAGGGCGAGGTCTATCGCCCCTTCGAGGTGGTGCCACCCGTATTCGTCAACTTCGCCGAGGAGGCGCTCCTGTTCGCTGACGCAAAGCCCCGCAACGTGGCCGTGGTGGTGAAATCCGGTGCCGCCAATGTCTCCGGCAGCCTCTCCCTCGACCTGCCCAAGGGCTGGCGGGCCGAGCCTTTGAGCGCCGATTTTAGTCTAAAACTAAAAGGCCAGGAGCAGACCGTGAGCTTTCAGGTGTACCCAACCGCCAATACCTCCGAAGGCACCATCACGCCGATGGCGAAAGTCGGTGGCAACAGCTACACCAAGTCGCTGACGAGCATCGAATACGACCACATACCCGCCCAGACCGTGCTGCGCAATGCCGAACTAAAAGTGGCCCGCACCGACCTCAAGCGGGCTGGCGACCGTATCGCCTATATCATGGGCGCTGGCGACAAGGTGCCCGACGGCCTCCGCCAAGCGGGCTATCACGTTGACCTATTGGCCGACCAAGACATCACCCTCGAAAATTTGAAGAAATACGACGCCGTGGTCATCGGCATCCGGGCCTACAACACGGTGGAGCGCCTGAAATTCCACCAGCCGAAGCTCTTCGACTACGCCAAGCAGGGCGGCACGGTGGTGGTGCAGTACAATACCGCCGGGACGCTGATTCCCGACGCCGAAATCACGCCCTACAAGCTGAAAATCAGCCGTGACCGCACCACCGTGGAGGAGGCCGAAATGCGTCTGCTCGCCCCCGACCACCCCGTGTTGAACAGCCCGAACAAAATCACCGCCAAGGACTTCGAAGGTTGGGTGCAGGAGCGGGGCCTCTACTTCCCCAGCGAATGGGCACCGGAGTACACCCCCATCCTCAGCTGCAACGACCCCGGCGAACCTGCCCGTGACGGCAGCCTGCTGGTGGCGAAATATGGCGAGGGTTGGTATGTTTACACGGGCATTTCCTTCTTTAGGGAACTGCCGTCAGGGGTGCCGGGGGCGTATCGGTTGTTTGCGAATTTGGTGGGGCTGGGGAAGGCGGCGAGGTGATTACAATGCATTATCGGCGGTGCATCAAATTCGATTTTCATGCAAAAAAGCAAGACAGCAGGAGCAAAAACATAATTTGCTGCACCACCGGTAAACATCCCCTAACCAGTTGCTCCAAATCTCTTCTACTCCCCACCTCCCAAGTTTTCCTACCTTTGCCCGCTCAAAACAACAGCGCAAGCGCAAATGCCTAACAGAAAAAAAATGCCCCGGATTCGGGAGGTGAAGAACTTGGTGGTGCCGTCGCCCGATGTCTGGCACTTGGCCAATGGCATCCCGGTCTATGAAACCAACCTCGGCACACAGGACATCCTGAAGCTGGAACTGGTCTTTTTTGCCGGGCGACCCTACGAGCGCAAAAAGCTCGCCTCCCGTTGCGCAGCGGCACTGATGCGGGAGGGCACCAAGCAGCATACCAGCGCCGAACTGGCCGAAACGATTGACTATTACGGTGGTACGCTCTCGATGCCCATCAGCATGGATATGGCGGGGGTGCAGTTGCATACGCTCACCAAGCACTTCGACAAGCTGCTGCCGCTGGTGACAGAGATGCTCTCCGGGCCGACTTTTCCGCAGGAGGAGCTTGACTCGTTCATCGTGCGGAACAAGCAGCGGCTGCAAGTGGACCTTTCGAAGAACGATTTTGTGGCCTACCGCAAGTTCACCGAACTGCTCTATGGAACCGACCACCCTTATGGTTACAACAGCTACGCTGAAACCTACGAGGGCATTACGAGGGACGACCTCGTGATGCATTTCCGGGAGAACTATGTGAGCGGCAATTGCCAGATTTTCCTGAGCGGCAAGACCAATGAGGGCGTTCGGCGCTTGCTTGATGAGCAACTTGGTCAGGCCATTGCAAAAGGCGAAAGGAAGCTGGCCGGACAGTGGGCCGTGAACCAAGTGCCGCAGACACTGCACGAACCCATGCCCGATACCGTGCAAAAGGCGGTGCGCATCGGTTGCCACCTTTTCAACCGCCAGCACCCGGACTACAACGGGATGTACGTGCTAAATACCATCCTTGGCGGCTATTTCGGTTCCCGACTGATGACCAATATCCGGGAGGAGAAGGGCTATACCTACAATATTTACAGCTCGCACGAGGCCATGTTGCACGGAGGCTATTTCTATGTAGGCACGGAGGTGGGCAACGAATTTGTGGACAGGACGATTCAGGAAATCTACGTGGAAATGGAGAAGCTCCAGCAAGACCTCGTGGATGAGGATGAGATGGAGATGGTAAAAAATTATTTATTAGGCACCCTTTTAACGAACCTTGACGGCCCTTTCAACATTGCAGAGGTGATAAAGACCTTCGTGAGCGAGGGGCTGGAACTGAAGGCTTTCGAGGAATTGGCGGCTGCCATCAAGAACATCACCGCCGAGGAGGTCAGGGAACTGGCCCGGAAGTACTTCAGTAAGAAGGATATGTGGGAGGTGGTGGTGTGAGAGAGTGAGAAGAAGTGAGAGGGTGAGAGAAGTGAGAGGGGGTGAGAGTGGGTTTTGTACTGAAAATCAATTAGTTTTCTTGAATCGTTACAATAATTATTGGATTTTCTTTTCTTTTGTGCCGTCATTTGAATGCACAGGTTTTTTACAGCAGTTTTGATGAAAAATTGGGTTGCGAACAAACACAGCATTTTCCGTTCAAATCAAGACCGAATCCCAACAGCTTCAAGGGCAGCATTGCTACGAATTTAACAAAACAAGAGGTAAACGCTATTAATGAAACTCTTCAGTTTTTTCACTCAAGAACTAGCCATTGACCTTGGAACTGCCAATACGCTCATCATGAGCGATGGCAAAGTGGTGGTGGACGAGCCTTCCATCGTGGCCATTGACCGGCGCACGGGCGAAACCATTGCCGTAGGCAATAAGGCGATGCAGATGCACGAGAAGACCCACGAGAACATAAAAACCGTGCGCCCATTGAGGGATGGCGTTATCGCCGACTTCCAAGCTGCGGAGAACATGATTGAGGGCCTCATCAACATGATTGGCAACCGCCGCCGCTTCTTTTCCCACTTGAAAATGGTCATTTGCATCCCATCCGGTATCACCGAGGTGGAGAAGCGTGCCGTTTTCGACTCCGCCGACCACGTGGATTCCAAGGAAACCTACCTCATCCACGAACCCATGGCCGCTGCCCTCGGTATCGGCCTCGAAGTGGAGGAGCCTGTTGGCAACGTCATCATTGACATCGGGGGTGGTACGACGGAGATTGCCGTTATCGCACTTTCCGGCATCGTCTGCGACCAGTCCATCCGCACGGCGGGCGACGAGTTCACCGCCGACATCATTGACTATATGAAGCGGGCGCACAATATCCTCATCGGGGAGCGCACCGCCGAACAGATAAAAATCAACGTAGGCTCTGCCTTGCACGAGCTGGACAATCCGCCACCAGACTACGCCGTGAATGGCCGTGACTTGATGACGGGCATTCCGAAGCAAATCACCATTTCCTACCACGAGGTATCGCAGGCCATTGACAAATCCATCGGAAAGGTGGAGGAGGCCGTGATGAAGGCCCTCGAAAGCACGCCACCTGAGTTGGCCGCCGATATTTACAAGACGGGCTTGTACCTGACTGGCGGTGGTGCCTTGCTGCGTGGCCTCGACAAGCGCCTCAGCGCCAAAACGAAGTTGCCCGTCCACATCGCCGAAGATCCGCTCCGTGCCGTGGTGCGTGGTACGGGCATCGCATTGAAGAACACCGACCGTTTTTCCTTCCTGATTGATAGAAAAAGCGTTTAAGAATGATGAATGATAAATGAAGAATGATGAATGGTGTGCAATATGCCCCGTCTCGTCATTCATCATTTATCATTCATCATTTATCATTTCGCCATGTTCAACCTCGTCCAGCTTCTTATAAAACTGAGCGGCTTTCTTGTCTTTCTCGTGCTGGAAGTCATCTGTTTTTCGTTGGTGGTGCGGTACAATGGCAACCAGGAGAAGGTCTATACGAATACCGTGAACAGGTTCACGGGCTGGCTCCAGCAGAAAAGCACTTCCACCTACCAGTATTTCCAGTTGTACGATGAAAACAAGCGGTTGGCAAAGGAGAACTCCCTGTTGCTCGACCGCCTCGCCAATTTGGGCATCAATGTGCAGAACCCGCTGGACACGGCTTGGGCCGACACCATTCAGCCCAAATACACTTACCTCGATGCAAAGGTCATCCGCAATTCCATCAACCAGCACCACAACTATATCACGCTGAACAAAGGGGCGAAAGATGGCATAAAACCCCATACGGGCGTGGTGTCCGACGATGGGGTAGTGGGCATCATCCGCAAGGTTTCACAGAACTACTCGGTGGCTATGTCCCTTTTGCACAGGCAAATAATTATCAATGCAAGGGTAAGGCATAAGAACTATTTCGGGCCAATGGTCTGGAAGAGCGACAATATCCATACGTTCAATTTGGAAAACATCCCGAAGGATGCCCCCGTTACTAAGGGCGATACCATCGAAACAAGCGGCTACTCGACGATGTTCCCACCGGGCATTACCTTGGGCGTCATAGACAAGCTATGGATGGACCCCGGCAGCAATTTTTTCACCATTGAGGTAAGGTCATTTGCGAAGCTGAGCAATATCCAGCATGCCTATATCGTGCGGAACATTTTTGAACAAGAGCAGCAACAACTGGAGGAATCCGTGATTGACGAAGATGAATAACACCATCATTACCAATATAATAAGGTTTGTGAGCTTGGTGCTGTTGCAGGGCCTTGTTTTCAAGAACATCGGTGTGGGCTGGGAGAGTTTCCCTTACCTGCACATCATCGTGTTCCCGCTTTTCATCCTTCTGCTCCCGCTGCGCACGCCAAAGACCTTGGTCATCTTCCTCAGCTTTGTGGCTGGCATTACGGTGGACTACCTTTACGACACTTTGGGCGTACACGCCAGCGCTGCCGTTTTCACGGGGTTCATTCGGGCTTCCATTTTGAAAATGCTGGAACCAAGGGGGGGCTACAATATGACCTACAGCCCCACCATCCGCATGATGGGCACTGGTTGGTTTGCACAGTACGCCGCTGTGCTGATGTTCGCCCATATATTTTTCTACTATTCCGTAGAGGCGTTCACTTTTGTTTATATCGCCAATATCCTGATAAAAACCATCATCAGTTTTATTGCGTCAATGGCGTTTATCATGATTTTCCAGTTGTTGTTGAATCCGAAGGAATAGAGAGGAGAGAGAGGGTGAGAAAAGTGAGAGAAGTGAGAGGGTGAGAATGGCCCCCTCTCACTCTCTCACCTCTCTCACCCTCTCACCCTCTCACCCTCTTATCATGGAAGACCAGTACAAAGAACGGCAATTTGTTTTCCTGGTGGTATTTGTACTAACAGGTTTGCTCTTGGCGGGCCGGGCTTTCCAATTGCAGATACTCAGCGACAGCTTCCGGAGCCGGGCCGATGCCGTGGCCATGAGCAAGGTGACGCACTATCCCGCCCGTGGCCTTATTTACGACCGGAACGGAAAACTGCTCATCAACAATGCCCCGGTCTATGACCTCATGGTGACCTATGGCCAGATTCGGCCCGATATGGACACCATGAAATTTTGCCAACTGCTCAGCATCACCAAAGAGGATTTCAAACTAAGGCTCAAGAAGGATTTCAAGCGGGACAAGCGTTTCAGCAAGCTGAAGCCCTTTATTTTCATGGACAAAATTTCACCCGAAGCTTTTGCGCTCTTTCAGGAGAGCATGTACGAGTTCCCGGGCTTTTTTGCGCAGGTGCGCAATATCCGAAGCTACCCCCAGCCCCATGCGGCGCATATGCTCGGCTATATCACCGAGGTGACGGACAAAGACATCGAAAAATCGGAAGGCGCTTATGTAATGGGCGACTATATCGGGGCGAGCGGCCTCGAATTGGCCTACGAAAAAGAACTCAAGGGCGTGAAAGGCTCCAAGTACGTGCTCAAGGACAATATGGGCCGGGATGTCGGCAGCTTTCAGGATGGAAAACGGGATACCTTGCCAGTGTCGGGCCTCGACCTCATTTCCACCGTTGACATTGACCTGCAAGCATACGCCGAATCGTTGATGGTCAATAAAAAAGGCGCAGTGGTGGCCATTGAGCCAAAAACGGGCGAGATACTGGCCTTCCTCAGCTCACCGACCTACGACCCCAACCTCATGGTCATTGACCAAGATCGGGGTGCGGCATACATGGCCTTGCAAAACGATAAGAACAAGCCACTTTTCAACCGAGCCATCATGGCGCAGTACCCGCCCGGCTCCACGTTCAAGGCAACGGTGGGCCTGATCGGCATGCAAATGGGAGCCATCGGCCCAGAGACGGGTTGGCCTTGCAGTGGTTATTACGTAAATGGTGGTCGAGATGTGCGCAAATGCCGTGGGCACGCCCATCCGTCCAATATCAGTATTGCTTTGCAATGGTCCTGCAACTCGTATTTCTTCCGCACCTTCAAGCAGATAGTTGACCACTATGGCTACTACAACGCCGGGCAGGGCCTCGACACGATGGCCTACTACCTGCATTCTTTTGGCCTTGGCCAAAAACTCGGCGTGGACTTCCCCGGCGAAAAGACCGGGCGAGTACCCGACTCGAAATACTACGACAAAATGTACCCCAAGGCAAAAGGCGGTTGGCGTTCTCCGACCATTATCTCCGTAGGTATCGGACAGGGCGAGGTGGAGCTTACCACCATTCAAATGGCCAATGTGGCTTCCATTATTGCCAATGGCGGCTATTATTTCATCCCCCACTTCGTAAAAGGGTTCAAGCAGGGCGAAAAGACGCTGCCCCCTCGGGTGCCTTATCGGAAGCGCATCAAAGTGCCTATTGGCAACTATTATTTCCCATCGGTAGTGGCTGGCATGGCAGCGGTGATTGCGCATGGTACGGCTGGTTCGTCGAAGATACCGGACATACCGGTAGCTGGTAAAACGGGTACAGTGCAGAACCCCCACGGCGAAGACCACTCCACGTTCATCGGCTTTGGGCCTGTGGACAACCCCAAAATTGCCATTGCAGTATATGTGGAAAATGCGGGTGGCGGTGGCAAGTTCGCTGCGCCAATTTCTACCCTCATCATGGAAAAATACCTCCGTGGCAGCATCAGCGAGGCCCGCAAGCGCCGGGAGAAAGAAATGATGGAAGCCAACCTGATGGAACCAAAACCGAAAAAGGTTTTCGTCCGTCCTGCCGGTGTGCCTGACTCTGTACAAGTGGACAATACCCCTGTGGACGCACCCGTGGAAGAGGTGCTGGAAGGGGGAAATCAATGATATTTTGTTGGTTGATGAGAATTGGTGAAGGTTGATAAGGGGTTGATAGCGTGAGTAACTTGCCCCTTATCAACCCTTATCAACCCCCATCAACCCTTATCAACCAAGAAATGACCGTTTCCGCTATTGTTGCCATAGCCCGCAATTTTGCCATCGGGCACAACAACCAGATACCTTGGTATTTGCCTGCCGATTTGAAGTATTTTAAGAAAATGACCACGGGGCACCATGTCATCATGGGTCGGAAATCTTTCGAGTCCATCGGTCGGCCATTGCCGAACCGGACGAACGTGGTTATCACCCGTGACCCCTTCTTTGTTGCAACGGGCTGTACGGTGGTGCATTCCTTGGACGAGGCCCTTGCGTTGGCGCAGGTCAATGGCGAAACAGAAGCTTTCATCATCGGTGGCGGGGAAATTTACCGCCAAAGTTGGCCCTACCTCGACCGCCTCTACCTGACCGAAGTGGACATTGAGCCGGAAGCGGATGTTTTTTTCCCGAAAGTAGAAGAAACGGAGTGGCAGGAATTGAGCCGAGAGGCTCACCTAGCCGATGAGAAAAACGAATTTCCTTATGTTTTCAAAGTGCTGGAACGCCGTTCCTAAAGCAAAAACGCCACGGCAAAGGCCACCAAAGCCCCGATGATGCCGTACATGAAAATGGAGTAGCAATAGCTGAGGTACCTGTATTTCTTGGCTAGTACAACGCCAAGGTAGTAGAGGTCTTTGGTCATGGACGTGTAAAGGAAATCCTTGTCCGTAATCATTTCCATCATGCCCCAATGGAAATCGTCCAAGGGCATGTTATAGTAGTTGCCAAAAAAGAGCAGGTTGGCTTTGCGGTTTTCGATGTCTTCCCTTGTAAACTTCCCCTCCGTAATCTTTGGGCGAGTGCTCAAAATTGCCAATACCATTGCAGTCACACAGACCAGCAGTAGCAACATGCTGGGAATTACGACTTGTGGGTATTCTTCAAAACGAGGGAACAACTGAGGAGCCGCC
>JADLHE010000183.1 GCA_020848965.1 Saprospiraceae bacterium | reverse complement strand
TCCTTTTATCCTCCTAAGCGAAGGCTACCGCAACACCCTCGGCCTCATCGCCGACATTGCCTACCGCATGGCGGAACTGAACCCGCACGTAACCACCGACACGCCCGGAGTGGTGCTGATTGACGAAATTGACCTGCACCTGCACCCAAAATGGCAGCGCAACATCGTCGGAGATTTGAAGCGTATTTTCCCTAATTGTCAGTTCATTGTGACAACGCACTCGCCGTTTATCATTCAGTCTTTGGATGTGGACGACGGCATCATCCGCCTTGATAATGAGTACGAGGAAGTGCCGGAAGATTTTGTCAATCAGAGCATAGAAGATATTGTTGAAAACATGCAAGGTGTGGAAAACCCACAGTGGAGCGAGAAAAAGACAGCCATGTATGAGGCTGCCCAACAGTATTTTAAAACCTTGGAAAAATTGACTGTTGGGGAAGATGATGCACAAATCCAAAAATTGAGGGAAGAGTTAGAGTTGATTTCAAAACCTTATGCATCCAATGTTGCATACCTTGCTTTTCTTGAGCAAAAGCGGTTGGTAAGAGAAGCCCAATTGACCAAGGGGCAACAAGTTGTCAATGATTCTGAACAGCAAGCAAATTACAAAAAAACTCGGAAAAGCTGATGCGACCTGTTGACAAAGGAACTCGAAATGATTCCATCAACCCTTATCAATTGGCCTTAGAGCCTTTGACGAAAAAGTTAGGGAGGTATTGTTCCTATTGCGAAATGCAGGTTTATAATTCATTGGAGGTTGAACATGTAGTGTCCATTTCAAAAGGAGGGGATAAACACCAATGGCATAACTTTCTACTTGCATGCAAACATTGCAATGGCAGTAGCAACAAAAGTGACAAAGTTTCATCACGGACAAACTACTTCTGGCCCGACAAAGACAATACTTTTTTAGCCTTTGATTATGATGAGTTGCAGCATATTAGACCTCATTCGGGTTTATCTCAAGTGCTTCAGCCAATCGCAAAAGCTACGATAGGACTACTTGGACTGGACAGGTTTCCGGGTTCAATCAACCCGCCAACATTGGGGGATAAGCGTTATATCAAGAGGAATGAAGTTTGGGCATTAGCGAAAGAAAGCCTGTCAGACTGGTATCAAATGCCCGTCCAAGAAATGATTCGACAAATTATTCGCACAGCTACAGGCCACGGCTTCTTCTCCATTTGGATGACCGTCTTCAAAGACATTCCTGAAATCAAACTTGCCCTGATTGACGCCTTCCCCGGCACTGCCAAAAACTGTTTTGACCAAAATGGAAACCCTGCCGCAAGGCCGGGTGGAAAAATTTAAAACGATGATTAAAAACATCCGCACCGCCTACAACGCCGCCTTCACCGAGGAAAAATACCAAGCTTTCCTCCATGAAATCTACCTTGAAACCAACCACAAGGTGCCGTTCCACATTGCCGAAACGCCTGTTTTTGTTCCAAAAGCACTTTCGAAGCAGCTCTTTCAAGCCTGTGAGGAGCTGGTGGATACGCTGGTGCGGCCTGATTTCAAGGCGCTTTCTCAAGAAACCATCATGCCCGGCTGCTTCGTGCCGGGAGAAACGGCGCACACGACCTTCCTCGTCATTGACTTTGGGATTTGCCAAGATGCCGATGGCCATATTTCGCCGCAACTGATTGAAATTCAGGGGTTCCCGTCGCTTTTCTTCTACCAAGACCTTTGCGCCCGTGCTTACCGCAAGCATTTTGATATTCCCGACAACGTCCAACACCTCTTCGGCGGCCTGAACAGTGAAACCTACACGGAAAAAATGCGCCACCTCATCGTTGGTGACTCAAAGCCGGAAAACGTGATTTTGCTAGAGGTAGAACCGCACAAGCAAAACACCCAAGTGGATTTTTGGGCAACGCAAAAAGCCTTGGGCATCGCCGTAAAATGCCTCACCGACCTAAAAGTGGAGGGCCGTGATGTTTATTATTTGGATGAAAACGGGCGGAAAGTGGCCGTGGAGCGAGTCTATAACCGGGTCATTTTTGATGAATTGCAGAAGCGCACCGACCTTCAGCGGGAGTTCTTTTTTGAGAACGAATACAATATAGAATGGGTGGGGCATCCGCATTGGTTTGCCCGCATCAGCAAGCACACGCTGCCGCTGTTCAACAGCCAGTTTGTGCCAAAATCAACCTACCTCAGCGACCTCGACGGCATCCCTGCCGACCTCGACAACTTTGTGTTGAAGCCACTTTATTCATTCAGTGGGCAAGGCGTCATCATCCACCCAAAAGCGAGCGACATCGAGGCAATCCCAGTTGCGGAACGCAAAAATTTCATTCTTCAGCATAAGGTTTCCTACGCACCCGTCATCGAAACATTGGACGACCCAGCCAAGGTCGAAATCCGAATGATGATGGTCTGGGAGGACGGTGCGCCAAGACCAGAAGTCATTACCAACCTCGTGCGATTGAGCAAGGGTGAGATGGTGGGCGTGCGTTACAATATGGGTAAGACTTGGGTAGGTGGCGGTGTCGGTTTCTTTGAAGTTTAGGACTTTTTACCTGAAATAGACTTGAATCTTGATGCTCTAATGGGCTGATTGCTTACATAAAAAGCCCCGATGCACTGCACCGGGGCTTTCAAACAAACATACTATGAGAAAATAACTAGAAGATTTCTATGGAAATTTTCTTTAATAACATCTCCCATCACTCTTTGTTCGACTGCTGGAGATATTTTTCTAGTGCCATTGTCATAGATGGTGTTTCAGGCTCGGGAGCCTTTATATTTGGATAAAGTCCGTGATCGAGCACTGCCTTTAAGGCGGTGGGGCCGAAGACTGCGATACGGGTTGCTTTCTGTTCAAAATCCGGGAAATTCTCATAGAGTGCCCCGATTTCAAGCGGGCTAAAGAAAGCTATCACATCGTAGTAAATGTCCTTGAGGTGGCTAAGGTCGCTGCTCACCACGTTGAACATGATGGCTTCTTGGTAATTCAGGCCGTAATCATCCAAAATGGAGGTGATTTGCTTTGCGCCGAGGTTGGAACAAGGCAAGAGGAACCGCTCCTTTTCCTTATGCTTCATGAAGTAGGACTTAAGGTCCTGGATGCTGCGCTCACCGGCAAAAACCTTGCGCTTGCGATAGACGATGAACTTCTGGAGATAGTTCGCCACGGCATCCGTCATGCAGAAATACTTTGTCTCTTGCGACATTTTGATGCGCATTTCTTCGCACAACGTGAAGAAGTGGTCAATAGCATTCTTGCTGATGAAAATGACGCAGGAGAACTCGTCGGGCCTGATCCGCTGCTTGCGGAAATCCTTGGCTGTCAGTACTTCAACTTGTATGAAAGGTATCCAATCTATTTGGAGGCCATATTTCTTTTCAAGATCGTAGTAGGGAGAACGTTCAGGTTTAGGCTGCGATACCAGTATGGTCTTCACCTTATTGTAGGTCTCCACGTATGTTTTACCATTTACAACGTCCATTCGAGCTTTAGAATTTTGGTTGTTTCAATTTTCAATAAATCAATTGATGCCCTGCGTTACCGCCAGTTTATAAATAAGGAGCAACGGAGCAATTTCAACGGTGCAAAGATACAACAAAAAGTGAAATTTGTTGCCAGCAATGAAGCGGTTGCCTATAAACAGGCCTCGAAGCGCCAAGAACAGGTAGGTAAGCCCCAATAACCCTATCGCCCCCCATATAGCTATGCTAGTGAGGTTGGGAGGAGCATAGGCTGCGAACAGTACGACGGGCACGAGGAACAAGCCAAGTACAATATTGAATACCATGATGGTGAACTGGTAGGCATCCACTTCTTTGCCGACCGGAAAAACAAAGCCAAGCAGCCACAACACAAAGTGTTTCATGATAAAAAAGCCTGCAATGCCACCCATGCACAGCAAAAGCGAGTAAAGATTGGCACTTGAGATGGATACCCCGAAAAACCTTGTTGCCAGAAAGGCAAACAAGCCTCCGTTGATGAAAAACAAAAGGTAGAGCATCAAATAGGCTACGGCAAGCCCCGAGCTTTGCTCCCGGTGAAGCTGGTTGAGCAAATTGTCGTTCAGGAAGGCTTTCCAAATCTTCTCTATCAATATCCTGAAGATGGTGACAATCAAGGTCAGTATAATGAACATGGACAGAATGGCCACAAAAAGGAAGCGCCTGTAGTTGGTCTCCTTTTCCTTGGCGGTCATCACCTTCACCTTTGATTTAGGGAAATACAAGCCGGGCCTCCTTGCCGATTGGTCGGATAGTTTTACGCTTACGATGTCGAAGGGGTTCTTTGAGACGGCAACGGCCTCGGTACTGTCAACGGGTTCTTCCGGTATTCTCGGTTGAAGCTCGAAGGGATTGGCGGCATTTTGGCCACTGGAAGTGACGACCCCGAGGAACAGCATTGCAGCCCCAACTACTATTTTTATGAAGGTGAATTTTGCCATGAAGTCTCTGAATGGCGCAAAATTAATCGTTATCGCGGCGTTTTGTTAAAATCTTTGCGCAGATTCGACTTTTATGCCGTTCGGGCATGGGCAAAAAAAAACCCTGTCAAGCTACTTGACAGGGACAAAACAAAAAACAAACACTATGAACAAACACTAATCTTTTGGCGAATATTTGAGGCAGAAAAGGGTGAAAAAAGTCCCCCGATTTGGCCGGGGGCTACATAAAAAACAAAAACTATGAACAAACACTCACCCTATATTTTTTGAGAATTGAAAGCTGATGTGGTAAACGGAGCTTCCAATTCGTGGTTTCGTCTTAGATTAAATTTTTTGAAATATTTTTAGGTTCAAATGCTCATTTGCATTGCAAGAACCATAATTTAATATTTTTCAAATTTGTCAAGAAGCGTGCCAATTGACCATTTCTATGTCAGGATTTTTAAAGATGTCAGTAAGATTTTGTTTTGGATGTTCGTTGAATAAGTACAAATCAAAAGGCATTTCAAATGGTTTTCTTGGCAAAAAACTTGAAACTGTGACGTCTTTTTTTGCCACAAATTAAAGTCACCCTCAATGCGTAAGGCCAAAAAATGCTATTATTTCTGATTTTCATGACTTTCAGCCAAACAGAAACTGTGACATTTCGACTCGAATAGAAGGCTGATTTTTTTTGATTTTTTTGCCAGTTCAGCTTCAATGAGGCCGTGTTAAAAACAATTGTCGCAGAGGCTACGTTTGTAATAATGCCTTTTTTGGCTTGATTCAACGCGTTTTCCAAAATCCTTTTCCTGAGGTGAAAAAATTATTCCTTTTGCTGACACTGCCCGCCGTGGCAGGAGGCTTTGTCCTGATACCGAGGTTTGCGTCATCAAGGCAAAACAACCATAAAGGCACAGCCCCGACGTAAAACCAAGCTCAATCAGCAACTATGTATTTTGACCGTGCGAAACGAAGGATAGTAGCCAACACCGTGTTCCGAACCATGAGGAACCTACGGGACACTGGCGCTATTTTGCTCGTGCGTGGGCCAGAATTCAGGAAGGCGACCACCTCAAGGATAAGACGGGCAGCGAGAGTGCCCCGTATGATGTTCTGGGCCTTCGTGATGGAAGGCATTGAGACCAAGAATATGGTGCGCACCTTCGTGAAGCAGGGCAAGGGCCAATTGTTGCTTTCCAAACAGGAGGAGCCTCCCACCGAAGATGAAATCAGGGAGGCCATGGAGCAGTTGAAAGATTTGCCGAAATTCCTTCCTTTTTTTGTTTTCATTGCAGTGCCAGTACCCGGCGTTACGGAAGGTTATGTATTATTGGCCGTTTCTATCGAAAAAATACTGGGCGAGCGGTTCAGCCTTTTGCCGAGCCATTTCAGAAAGATTTTTAGCAGAAAAAATGACAATAAAGACTTGCCACCAGCCGAAGGTGGCGAAAGCCAAAACGATTAATAAATTGAAGCACATGAAAAAACTGTTTTACTCCCTACTGACAATTGCGGCGCTATCAATTACAGCTTCTTGTGGCGCTGACCACGAACACAGCACCAATGGCGGCGATGCAAAGGCGCATGGCACCAGCAAGGAATATACTTCCGCCTACATTTGCCCCATGCACTGCGAAGGAAGCGGGAGCGACCAACCCGGCAAATGCCCGGTCTGCGAAATGGATTACGTGGCCTTGGGCGATCACACCAAGGACGGCCACAGCCATTGAGCAGCCAAATAATTTTGATTTTAAAACGGAAAACTTAGGGAAGAATAGGTGCGCCTTCTAACTTTCCTAGTGAAAAATCAACCAAAATGAAGCATTCACTTCTCTTGGCAACCTTACTATTGCCTCTTCTCTCTTTTTGCCAATCAAGTCAGCAATTGAAAATTGAAGCTGTTGAGCGCCAGCGCTTTACGGCCATGACCACCAAAGACACATCGTTGCTGCGCAATTTGCTGGCAGACGACCTGACCTACCTCCACTCCAATGGCATTCTGGAAAACAAGGCACAGCATCTTGCGAATATCGGCACAGGCAAAATGGTCTATAAAACAATGGAGCCATCAGAAATGAAAGTGCGCATCAACGGCCGCACAGCCATCGTCAATGGCCAAGTTCATGTGACTGGCTTCTTGGGCGAGAAACCATTTGACATACAGCTTCGATACACCGACGTTTATTTCAAGCAAAAAGGCAAATGGCGGCTGGCAGCTTGGCAGTCCTTGAAGTTGGAGGACAAGAAATGAACGGCAGGGTAGCGACTAAAAAGCCGAACGCCCTATTGGATGTGCATCCAATAGGGCGTTCTTCCTATTTGTAAGAATTGTAAATCTGCTTATTTTCTCCAAGGAAGGCTGTTCACACGGCGGCCACAGAGATAGCCAAGGTCAACGCCCACTTCACAGTCCATACGCCAGTGCACACCCAGCGGCACCCGGCTGATGGCATTCTCCTCTGCCATTTCGTAGAAATTGTTGAAGAAACGGGGGGTTCCGTTGAATTCTGTCCGTCCCTCGTGTGAGCGGTCTGTCATGCCATAGTGGTTGCCGAACACATCGGTAAGCACCTCGGCACCAGCACCACCAAAGGTCGAGTGGCCGGATGGGTAGGCAGGGAATGAAGGCGTGATGCCTGTTTCACCTGTGAGGGGGTTCTTCAATGTTGGCGCCCAGTTTGGGTCAATGAGACGCTGGATATAGCTGACCGGGCGTTCAAAATTGTACACATATTTCGAGTGCCAGCATGCAACTCCTGCATCATTCAACGCAAGACCCAATTTTGCGTAGCAATAAAGCGCCGTCTCAAGTCCTGGTGCTTCTTTTTCAATCACTTGGTTGGCGATAGAGGTCCAACGGGCAGGTGGGCTGAACGTAAGGTTTATCAAATCATCGCTCCAATAGAAGGCAATCCACTGACCATCTTCCCAGTTATCGTCTTTGATTGCGTTTTTCACTTCCAAAGCCTGAGCGTAAAGTGCAGACTGCGGGTCTTCGCTATAAGCAAGAGGAGCCTTGCACAGTTTGTCGGCGGGCAAAATGGCAAAAGTGCGCACATCGCCCCAATAGCTAAACATTGCCTTGCCTGGGCCAGGGGTGGTAGCCACCCAGTCACCGGGGCTGTCATAATGCACCTGCCAATCATAGTTGCCAAATGGGTCGAGGTAAGCATCGTGACCAACAATGTCGGTCTTTGACCATTCCCATACGGCTTCCGCTACTAGAATGCCATGTTCTTTGGAGCGCTCAAACACTTTGCTGTCTGTTTCAGCCTCGTACTTGTTTTGCAAGCTGCTTTCGAGGTCGCTCATGCGGGTGTACATTTCGGCAGGTGGGTTGGCAAAGAACTTATGCATCAAAGTTGCGTAAGTAAAGTGAACCACTGTAGGCCAGTGGTACTCAGCATTTTTATCCACATCGGGTATCGTGAGGCCGGGGTACAAGCTGCGCATGGAGTTGTAGTCCGGCATGCCAGAAACGGTAGCTTCATACGCCGCAAGGCCCATATAAGCCAATGCACGTGGTGTTGGCCCGGGGCGGTAACCAGACATGTAGCGTTCAACGTCCAAGAACATCTGGTTCCATTTCAGCGCAGCTTCAGCGCTGTAATCAGCCACTAGCTTGCTATCGTTGTCGTTGTCCTTCACGCAGGAAGTCATCAGGAAGGACACCATGAAGAAGCCGCAGAGAACGGCCAAGGTGTTTCTCAAAAATGTCATAGGATTATAATTTAAGGTTTCAACTTGATTTATTAGCCAAAAGGAGAGAAACGCAAACAGGGTGAGATTGAACGAGCGTGAAACGAAATGCAAATCTATCGCCACTTCTCGTTTTTCAGGCTATTTTTGAGTCATATTTATATTAGAATCTACTTAAAAGTGCATTTTGGGTAATAAACAGATTTCAGAAAACGGACATTTGAGTCTTAAAATGCGAAAATGAAGATACTCATCGTAGAAGACGAAGTCAAGACGGTCCAATCCTTGAAGAAAGGCTTGGAAGAGCACCAAATGTCGGTGGAATACGCCTACGACGGCCAATCTGGCAAGCAACTGGCCGAGTCAGGCAACTATGATGTAATTGTCTCCGACGTGGTGATGCCCAAAATGACGGGCTTTGAGCTTGTGAAGCACCTGCGCACCGTGGGCATAGATACCCCCATCCTGCTGCTGACGGCCATGGGCGGCACCGACGATAAGGTAACGGGGTTCGAAGCAGGCGCAGACGATTACCTGGTAAAGCCGTTTGAGTTCAAGGAACTGCTGATGCGCATCCGGGCATTGGCGAGGAGGGGCAAGGAAGGTACCACAAGAACCATCCTCCATTTTGCTGATTTGGAACTGAACCTTGACGCAAAAACCTGCACTCGGAGCGGCAAGAAGATTGAGCTAACGCCTAAGGAGTTCGCCCTGACCGAGTACCTCATCCGAAACCAAGGTCGAGTGGTTTCAAAGACGGAAATAGCCGAAAAAGTCTGGGACATCAATTTCGATACAGGCACCAATGTCATTGAAGTTTATGTCAGCTACCTACGCAACAAGCTCGACCGACCTTTTGACAAAAAGCTCATCCATACCATGTTTGGCCTTGGCTATGTGTTGAAAGAGGATGATTGAAAGAGTTACCAGATTTGAGTTGCGAGTCAAGAGACATGAAGCATTGGCCAACTCGAAACTCATAACTCGAAACTACCAAGCATGCAGATCAGAACCCGCCTTACGATTCAGTTCATGCTCATTGTGGCAAGCATCATGCTGGTGGCCATGTTCTACATCTATTTCCAGTTCAAGCAGCACCTTCAAAATGAGTTCTATGGCAACCTCCGCTCTAAGGCAAACCTCACCGTGGGTGTGGTTGTAAGCCGATTGGAGCGGGAAAACCTGGTGGAAGTCCCAAGCCCAAGCAGCAGCAGTTCGTTCACTGCCTTCACCGAAAACATATCCATTTTCAACGCTGATGGCCGAAGGGTTTACACCTTCAACCCCTCCGGCCCCAATTTTGCTTCCGCAACGCTTGAAGAAATCAGGACAATGGGCGAATGCCGCTTTCCGCACGGGGATTACAACGCTTTTGGCACTCGGTTTCAAGCACCTTCCGGAAACAACTACACCGTAATTTCAGAGGCCATTTTTAATCCGACGGAACTCAACAACCTGGCCCGCATCCTCATCGCCGTGTTCTTTGCTTTCTGCGGCTTGGTGGCAGTGGGCGGGTGGTTCTTCGCAGGCCAAGCACTTTCTCCCGTCAGCAATATCATGAACCAAGTGGATGCCCTATTGCCAAGCGACATGAGCCGCCGCCTCGAAACCTCCAAGAACCACGACGAGTTGGCCCGCCTCGTGGTCACTTTCAACCGCCTGCTCGACCGGCTCCAAACCGCTTTCAACGCCCAAAAGCTTTTTCTTTCCAATATTTCCCATGAGTTGAAAAACCCACTCACGGTTATTATTTCGCAGATTGAAATCATGCTTCAGAAAGACCGCCCTGCCGCCGAGTACCGACAAACGCTGCAATCGGTGCTGGACGACGCCCGTGAGCTGAACCTGGTTTCAGACAAATTGATGCAATTGGCCAAAATAAATGCCTCGGGCGAGGAGATGAATTTTGAGCGAATCCGGGTTGACGAAGCAGTTTGGCAAGCCAAGTCCGTATTGCTAAAAGCCCATCCCGACTATAAAATCAATTTTGAAATCCTTAACTTGCCAGAAGACGAAGAAAAGCTTTACGTGCGGGTCAATGACCAATTGCTGCGCACGGCCCTGACCAACCTGATGGACAATGGGTGCAAGTACAGCCCTGACAAAAACGTAAGGGTACGGCTCTCTTTTTTGGCCGAGGGCAACTCTGTCATCGAAATACAAGACCAAGGCCCCGGCATACCCGACGATGAGGTTGCGCTCGTTTTTGAGCCTTTTTACCGAAGCAGAAAAACAGACAAGGTAAAAGGCAGCGGCATCGGCCTTTCGTTGGTGGACAGTATCATGAAGCTGCATCGCATCAAGCTGCAGGTATCTAGCATAGCGCCTAAAGGCACGGTGTTTAGATTGGAATTCCCAAATAGCAATTGACAATATTTTGAAAATGCATATTCTTTCGAATAAGAAATCAATAATTGCCATCTCCATAGCAGGGGCATTGCTAGCCATACTCGCATGGCGTGGCGTATTTTCAGTTAAAAATATCGCCAAAAAACAGGAGCCTGCCGTTGCGCTCATGCTCGATTGGTACAAATATGCCTTGGTTGCGGAGCGGTTTTCGGAAGGCTATCGCCCCCCTGTGGTGGCTAGGGTTTACGCCTACATGGGCTTGGCTGGGTGGGAAGCCGCCCGGCCTGTCATTGGTGGCGGGTTCCAATCGCTTGCCCCCCGATACCCTGAACTAAAACTCCCATTGCCAGAGCCTGCCGCCCGCTACCATTTGCCCACGGTGCTCAACGCTTGCTACAGTAATTATTTGCAGAAAATGTTCATGACAGCCCCTCGAAGCGTTGAACAGGAACGAAACGAACTGGAGGCTAAATGGGCAGCCACGGCACTGAAATCCATTGACTCTACCACCTTCTTGGCATCCGCCGAATTCGGCAAAAAAATAGCGCTGGCAGTTTATAACTGGTCGGCAACGGATTCCATTGGGCACCAAGGCAACCTTCACCTCTACGACAAGAATTACACGCCCCCCGCTGGCACTTCGTATTGGCAGCCGTGCGAAGACTTCCCGATGCCCCCCATGCTCCCCCATTGGGGCGAAGCCCGAACCTTTGTCATCAAAACGGAAGACCATCTTGCTGCCCCTCTGCCGCCTTTTTCCATGGAACCACAATCACCGTACTATGTACAGGCACTGGAAGTCTTTACCATGAACTCCCCACTTTCGCCAGAAAACCAATGGATTGCCGAATTTTGGAGCGACGATTTTCCCGGCCTAACATACTCTTCGGCCGGAAGGTGGATTTCCATTTCCAACCAAGTAATCGAACAAGAGCGCCCAAATGTGGAGAAGGCGTTGGAAACCTATTTGCGGGTCGGCCTTGCACTGTCCGATGCGGCGGTGGCATGCTGGCACTCCAAATACCATTACAACCTGCTGCGGCCAGAGACTTTTATCCGCCACACCATCCAGCCCGATTGGAGGCCCATCGTGCATACGCCATCATTTCCTGCCTACCCTTCTGGCCATGCCATGTTTTCGGCGGCGGCGGCCGAGGTGCTTACGCAATTGTATGGAAAAAAATACGAACTGACTGACCGGAGCCACGAGGGGCGCACAGAGTTCAAGGGGACGCCCCGGCATTTCCATTCTTTTTATGAAATGGCCTTTGAAAATGCCTCCTCCCGCATTGCGCTGGGGGTACACTATCGCATGGATTGTGACGAAGGCACACGGCTCGGTCTCAATATTGGCAAAGAGATAGCAGCCGTGCCGGTGGCCAAGCTTGAACAATAGCCTACTTTCTACATTTAATATACAAATCGAACTAAATTCAAACGAGCCGCTATCTTTGGGGCTTTCATTACATTTAGCAGCTATATGCAAGACATCAACCTCAAGGTTCGCCTTATTCTTTACAACAAAGGCAAGATTCTTCTCCTTCAACAAAAGAAAAGGCTTGGGGGAAATTTCACGCTCGTCGGCGGCACCATCGAAAGTACGGAATACGCCACGCAATCCCTTATCCGCGAGGCAGAGGAAGAGGCGGGCCTGCTGCTGAAGCCCGAAGACTTGCAACTGGTGCACGTGCTGCACAAGCGCACCAAAAACAAGGGACATCGAATCACCCTTTATTTCAAAGCCACGAAATGGAATGGGGAAATAAAGACGGGAGAACCCAATAAATTCAAGGATGTCGTATGGTTCTCATTGGAAAGCCTGCCACCGAACCTTTCAGATACCGTAAGCCACGTTTTGAGGGAATACAGGGATGGCATCATGTATTCCGAGTTTAAGAGTTAACGTGAAAAATTGACCGAAGCTCAATAGTACATCAATTAGCGGGATGTGAATCAAGCTCAACTCAGCCGCCCCTTAGACTTCATTACCCTATCAATATCCCGTTTGGTGTCCTTCTCCTTGATGGTCTCCCGTTTGTCGAACGATTTTTTGCCCTGTGCCAAGGCAATTTCCACTTTTACAAAATTGCGGTCGGAGAAGTAGATTTTATAAGGGACAATGCTCATGCCCTTTTCCTTCACCCGTTTTTCCAGCTTGCGCAATTCCGCCTTGTGTAGCAGCAGCTTGCGGTCCCGGCGGCTGGGGCGCACACTGTAGGCATTGGCGTTTTCATATTCTTTGATGTACATGCTCTTTATCCAAAGCTCACCGTTCATGAAGAGGCAATAAGCGTCGGTGAGGCCAGCATGGCCCGCCCGGATGGATTTCAGTTCGGAGCCGCCCAATACGATGCCTGCCTCGAAAGTGCCGAGGAAGTGGTATTCGTGCGAAGCACGGCGGTTGACGATTTCTTTTGTGTTAGCCAATGGAGATAGTTTTGAGTCTTGAGTTTCAAGTTTTGAGTTGGGGCTTACTGAAACTCATAACTATTTCAGCTTCACGGCCGTTCCATACGCCAAAATCTCGGCGGACTGGTGGTTGACCATGGAAGTCACGAAGCGTACACCAATAACGGCATCTGCGCCAATTCGTTCAGCATCAGCCAACATTCTTTGGATGGCGTGCTCCCTCGAATCGGCGAGGAGTTTGGTGTATTCGGGCACCTCGCCACCCACGATATTGCGAAGCCCGGCCACGATGTCACGACCAATATGGCGGGCACGCACCGTGTTTCCCCTTGCAATATCAATCACTTCGATGATTTCACGACCTGGGATAAACTCCGTGGTGGACATGATGATTTTATTCGTCCTCATGTTGTCAATTTTGAATTTCAGGATAAAACGCCCGCACGAACAGCCCGACACCTATCAACAACAGGGCAGCGCCTGCGATTTTGCGCATCAAAATTATCTTCTGCGGCTTTAGCCAACGGCGAATGTACTTGGCCATGCCAACCTTGGCCGTATCGGTAAAGATAATGGTGCCAAACAGGCCGCAGTAAAAAAGCTCCGCTTGTTCGGGCTTCAGGGACTGCTTGGTAAACAAGGTGGCCGACACACCCAACCAGAAGAAAAAAGTGAACGGGTTGACGGTGTTGATTAGGAAGCCAGTTGTCCAAAGCGATAGCAAGGAGGAGTGCCGAACGGCCTTGGGTTGCTCCAAGCGTTCCATTGGCGGCGGCTTCAGCAGCAGCATACTGCCGCCCACTACCAATAATATAATGCCTCCGGCAACGCCAAGCCAAAACTCCAGGCCGTCCCATTGGGCCAGTTCGGCCACATAAGAGACCCCGAGGAAAGTGACCGCTACAAACAGTAGGTCGCTAAGCCAAATGCCCGCTGCCACCGTCAGCCCCGCCCGGAAGCCCTGCTCGATGCTCGTCTGCAACAGCGTAAATATGATCGGCCCAGTGAGCACACTGAGTGCGAGTCCGAGTTTTATGCCATTCCAAAAAAGCTCCATGCTGCGTGGCCCATTGGCTGGGCGTTCAAATATATTTTTTTAAAATTTTTAAACCAACAGAATACCAATAGATTGCTAGGCTCATGCCAGCAATCTTCCGTTTTCAAGAAATCACCGTCGCAACCAATCGGCGCTTGCCCCCGTTATTTCGGAACTCGCAGAGATAGATACCCTGCCAAGTGCCGAGGTTGAGCCGACCATTTGTGATTGGGACGCTGACCGAACTGCCAGCCAGTACCGATTTCACGTGGGCTGGCATATCATCCGGCCCTTCGATGGTGTGGGTGAGGAATGGCAGATTCTCCGGCACAAGGCGGTTGAAGAACTGCTCGAAGTCCACCCTTACAGAAGGGTCGGCGTTTTCATTGATGGCCAATGCGGCGCTCGTGTGCTGGATGAACAGGTGCAACAAACCTTCCGAAGGCAAAGGCCCCAACTGGCGGAGCACCTCCACTGTGATGAGGTGGAAGCCGCGAGAAAAGGCTTGCAACGAGAACTCGGTTTGCTTGACCATCGGGCACATTTGTTTTTGACAACTGGCAAAATTAGAAAGATTGGTGTTTTGGCCGCTTTTTTTTCAGCGTCTCGAACAGCGGCAAACCACTGACAACAAAGGCTCCGTGCCAATTTTGATGGCAATTGTGCCATTTAAATTATTTTTTCTTGGCATATTTTTCGCTAATCAATCCGCTCGCACTATAAAAATGCTTAAAACCCCTTATTTTTCTAGCATTATTAAAATATTACATAATTTATTCAAGAAAAAATATTTCTGCATTTTTTCCTAAAAAGCTGGCTTTTCTGAAAAAAATGTTATTATTTTGGAAAAATTTTCCCCTCAGCATTCATTGTGGACAAGCTAAAAAGAGAACACTAATCACGTAGATCCAATGCTGAAACAACAACTTACTCAGAAGTTACAACAGAAACTTTCGCCCCAACAGATACAGCTGATGAAGCTATTGCAGATACCAACTGCGATACTTGACCAGCGAATCAAAGAGGAACTGGAAGCCAACCCGGCGCTAGAAGAAGGTGATACCCTCGAAGATGACTATCTCGAAATGGGCCGCACCGAAGATTCAAAGGAAGACGAGCAAAGCGAGCGGGACACCGAAAATGGCGATACCGAGACGGACGGCGAAGTGGATGACCTGGAAAGGGAAGAAGTAATGCCAGAAGAAGAGGTGCTCATTGACGACTACCTCACCGACTATATGGACGACGACGATGCCAGCTACAAGTACCAGACCGAAGCTGGCGGGCAGGAAGAAGAAAACAAGACCCTGCCAGTGGCCGTCGAAGATACCTTCCATGAATACCTTGAGCAACAGATCGGCATGCTCGATTTCAAGGAAGAGCGGGAACGCATCATCGCCAAGCAAATTGTCGGCAGTATTGACGACGATGGCTACTTGCGCCGCGATACGGAGGCCATCCTAGATGACCTCGTCTTCTCGCAAAACGTGAGCGCCACGCACGAGGAAATCGAATACTGGCTCAGCAAAATACAGCGATTCGACCCACCGGGCGTGGGTGCACGCAACTTGCAGGAGAGCCTTTTGCTCCAAATCGAGCACAAAATGACCAGAGCTGATACGTCTTATGACGAAAAGCTCATCCTGCAAATCTCCCGCAAGATCATTGCGAACTATTTCGACGAGTTCACCAAGAAGCACTACCCCCGCCTTCAGCGCCAGCTCAATCTCATTGAGGACGAGCTAAAGGAGGCCATTGATGAAATACTGAAGCTGAATCCAAAGCCAGCCAGCGGTCACGTGACCAATAGCCGCAGCACGCACTACATCGTGCCAGATTTCATCATCATCAATAACGATGGCGAACTGGAGCTTTCGCTCAACTCCCGCAATGCGCCCGACCTCCACATCAACAACCATTACCGTGACATGCTGCGTGCCTATAAGCACACCGTGAACGGTCGGCGGGCAACCAACAAAGAGAAGGAAGCCATCCTGTTCATCAAACAGAAGATTGACAGCGCCAAGTGGTTCATTGATGCCATCCGGCAGCGGCAGCAGACGATGTTCAACACGATGTACGCCATCATGAACTATCAATACGACTATTTCACGAGCGGTGACCAAAAGCGCCTCCGCCCAATGATATTAAAGGACATAGCCGACATCACCGGCTTGGACATCTCTACGGTTTCGAGGGTGGCCAACAGCAAGTTCGTTCAGACGGAGTTTGGCACCAAGCGCCTAAAGGACTTTTTCTCTGAAAGCCTGCAAACGCAGGACGGGGAAGAGGTCTCTACCCTAGAAGTGAAAAAGATACTGACCGATATCATCGGTGCAGAAAACAAGCGGAAGCCACTCTCAGATGAGAAACTGAAAAGCATGTTGATGAAAAAAGGCTACAACATCGCCCGCCGTACGGTGGCAAAATACCGGGAGCAACTCAACATCTCGGTAGCGAGGTTGCGCAAAGAGCTATAAAACAGCAGTTTACGACACATCAACGGGCTTCATCAGGCAACTGGTGAGGCCCGTTTGCGTTTTCGAAAACGACAGCGGTTTTGACGTGAAAAATATCAATCAACCTGCCTTTCTGATGCTATTTGCTTCAAGGATTATGGCTTAAAAGTGTTGCTGAGGCAAAAATTTCATCGTTTTTTGAAAAAAAAATTCAAAAACACTTGCATTTCGATGTAGAAACATTTTACCTTAGCGTCAAGAAACTAAGAGTAGTTTTTACACCAAGGCGAAAATTTAAGCATGGCGTCAAAACCGCCTGCATTTCAAGATAAATAATTTGGTTTTATTTGGTTAGGGCTGAGGTAGTGCTGAAAGAGCGCTGCCTCTTTTTTTTTGACCTGCGCCCCGCCAACGAAAAGTACTTTCTGCCGCCATTCATTGTTCTAATTCCCTCCAAAAAAAAAATCAGTTGTAGGTACATTTTTTTGAAAAAAAACTGTACCCAATTGCCAAGTTCTGCGTCAGAAATAGTAAATCCCCGCCACTAGAAGTTAATTTTTCTATTTTCGTGCAAAGTTTCTACATGATTTTTAACATAAATGATTGAAAATCAGTAGTTTAACTCAACTACGCATTGTCGTTTGCATTTAACGTAGAAAAATCACACTTGCCAGTTTAATGGAAACAGAAGACATTTCCAAGGAACAGGACATAGACTTGATAAGGAGATACCTTGCAACGAAGGACGCAAGATATTTCACCCTGCTTTACCGAAGGTATTCGGGTAAGGTGTATGGCAAGTGCATCTCGTTGTTGAGAGAAGAGCATTTGGCAAGGGACGCCGCACAGGACATCTTCATGAAAATTTTCCTGAATTTAGGCCAGTTCGGCGAGCAAGCTAAGTTTTCGACTTGGGTTTATTCCATTACGTACAACTATTGTATAGACGTACTGAGGAAAAAGAAAAAAATGGGTGACATTTTCTCTGATGAAATGGAGCGCCTGCCAGACATGGTAGAGGAAGTGCACGATGAGGCACTGCTGACCATGCAGGCAGACCGCCTTCGTGTCGTTTTGGAGAATATCCCCGTTGGCGACAAGGCAATCCTGCTGATGAAGTACCAAGACGATCTTCAGATTAAGGAAATAGCTGATATGTTACACAAGACCGAAAGCGCTATAAAAATGAAAATTAAGCGGGCCAAGCATAAGGCTCAAATGATTTATGACGATCTATTCCCCGATGAGGTATAACCAAAGCGATTAAGCATGAGCACCACAAACAGTTTCAAACAAATAATGGAGGAGGATGAACTGAGGTTCCCGACCCCTCCCGAAATCGAGGAACACGTCCTCGGCAGCTTGCAGATTTTGTCCATGATGGGGCAAGCAATGGAACTGTACATCCCAAAAGTTTTCGAGATGTTCATCCTTACCTTAGGTGGCACAATTAAAGAATTGGATACAGCCGTCAAGAACGAACTGCCAGAGGGCAGCACAGACCCAGATACTGAAGGCCAAACGCCCGGGATGGCAGGTGATGTAGCACCTGACGACAACAATCCAACCCAATAACACGCAATATCCGCTGCGTTGCTTAATTTTGGCACTCCATAGATAATCAAAACAAGACAATCAACATGGAATTTATCGAGGTAGTTAAACAGGTGTTGTTTCAATTTGCTTTTGCCGCCGTCAACGTAGTCAAGGCATGCATCGTACTGTTGATAGGTTGGCTGATTGCCAAATTTGTTGCGAAAGCCCTTGAAAAATTGCTATACACGCTGAACATTGACAGGTTTGGCGAGAAAATAAACGAAACAGAATTTGCCCAAAAAGCTGGCTTCAAGGTCAAGCTCAGCGTGTTCTTTTCAAAACTGGCTTACTATGTCCTGATTTTGGTGTTTTTGATGATGGCCACTGACGTGATGGGCGTTTCCATCGTTTCGGCCATGGTTAAGGACATGATTTCTTACCTGCCCAAGCTATTGTCGTCGTTGGCACTGTTCGTGTTTGGCATCTACTTGGCCGAATTCGTCAAGAACATCGTACTAACCACCACGAACGCACTCGGCATTTCCTCCGGTAAAATCATTGCCAACTTCGTATTCTACCTGATTTTCCTAACGCTCACCATCAGTGCATTGGCGCAAGCCAGCATAGAAACCTCCCTTATCACCTCCAACCTCACTGTCATTCTGGGCGGCGTAGTACTGGCATTTGCCATCGGCTACGGATTCGCATCACGTGATACAATGGCCAATTTCTTGGCCTCTTTTTATAGTAAAAACAAAGTAAAGGTGGGCGATTATGTGCTCATTGACGGCTCAAAAGGAAGAGTAATCGCCATTGACAGCAATTCCATCACCCTCCAAGGCGAAGGAAAAATCATTGTGATACCTTTGAAGAAACTCACGTCTGAGAAAGTGGAAATATTTTCCAATGACCGGCAAATCGGTTAAGCTAGCACTAAAAGCCAATGAAGCAGTCGCATTATACTTCTTCTCATCAATAACAACACTACTGAATTATGACAAAAAAGTTTTTACTCTCCACCATTGCCATGCTTGGTTTTTGCTTCGCAATACAGGCACAAACCGTTGAAGAAATGACCGCTACAAAGGCAGTCAAGGAAAAAGAACTCGCTGCATTGGAAGCCCAATTGGCAGACCTCACCGGAAAAGTCGGTGCCCTAAAAGGCGAAGTCACTGACCTTACCGACAAATTGACCCCCTACCCTCGCTGGGACGTGGGCGCTCAAGGAAATGCTGGCCTCAATTTCTCTGGCTTCAATAATTGGTACTCCAAAGGTTCGCCAAACACCAAAGCCGTAAACATTGGCTTTGTGGCCAATGCATTCGCCAACCTCCAGCAGAAAAAATACTTCTGGCGCAATGGCTCGAACCTGACCCTCGCATGGCTCAAATTCGATGATGTGGACAACAAAGACGACAACGCAGATTTCCAAACCGCTGCTGACGCCTTTAACGTTTCCTCGCTTTTTGGCTTCAAACTCTCCGAGAAATTTGCCATCTCGACCCTCGGTGAATACCGCACCTCCGTCTTGAACGGCAAGTTCAACAACCCCGGCTACCTCGACATTGGTGCTGGTGCAACGTGGACACCTGCAACCGACTTGGTTGTTGTTTTCCACCCATTGAACTACAATATTGTATTTTCTGATTCCGACTTTGATTATCAATCTTCTTTGGGCTGCAAGATCGTTGCTGATTACAAGCGCCAATTGCTCAAAAACCTCGCTTGGAAAACCAACCTCTCCGGCTTTTTCAGTTACAAGAGCAGCGACCTTCACAATTGGACTTGGGTGAACGGCCTTACTACCGCCGTCAAAGGCGTGGGCGTTAGCCTTGACTTTGGTTTGCGCAGCAACAAGCAGGAGGCTTTGGCCGCCCTTAAAACGGACAACCCGCTTCAGACTTACTACTTACTGGGCTTCTCTTATGCTTTGACAGCAAAGAAATAATACAGAAAGCCGCTGAAAACAAAGGCCTGTGGTGATTGCCACGGGCCTTTGTTTTTTCGAAATGTTTCAAAACGACTGCAAATCCACCAGCTTCCCGTACTCCCCACCCCGCTGCATCAGTTCCTCGTGTGAGCCTCGCTCAATGATGCGGCCATCCTTCATCACCACGATTTCGTCGGCGTGCTGAACCGTGCTCAGGCGATGAGCAATGACGATGCTCGTGCGGTTTTTCATCAACACATCCAGCGCATCCTGCACCAGCCGCTCCGATTCCGAATCCAGTGCCGAAGTGGCCTCGTCCAGAATAAGGATGGGCGGATTGGCCAGCACGGCACGGGCGAGGGTGAGGCGTTGCCGTTGGCCTCCACTCAGCTTCACGCCCCGGTCGCCGATATTGGTCTGGTAGCCGTCGGGGGTTTCCATGATAAAATCGTGGGCATGGGCGATGCGGGCGGCCTGCTCCACGGCGGCTTGCGTCACGCCCGTCATGCCAAAGGCGATATTGTTGAAAATGGTGTCGTTGAACAGCACCGGCTCCTGCGTCACGATGCCCATTAGGTGGCGGAGGTCACGCAGGCGGTAGTCTTGAATATTGAAGCCATCCAATAAAATCTCGCCCGAAGTCACGTCGTAGAAGCGGGGAAGCAGGTCGGCGAGGGTGCTTTTGCCAGCGCCCGACGGGCCTACGAGCGCCACTATTTTGCCTTTATCAATCGTCAAATCAATGCCCTCCACAGCGTGGCGATTGCTGTTTGCGTAAGCAAAACCAACGTTGCGCAGCTCGATTTTATCCTCAAAATTGGCGATAGGCTTGGCATCCGGTTTTTCCAGAATCCGCAAATCAGCCTGCCGGATGGCGTCAATTCGCTCCACGGCAGCCATGCCTTTTTGCACATTGTAAAATGCGGCG
>JADLHE010000182.1 GCA_020848965.1 Saprospiraceae bacterium | reverse complement strand
TCGATGCCACGGAGGGACTGAACAACTTCGAGGTGGACATAAACGGCACTGCGGCGGGCGTTTACGTCGCCACGGTTGCGGCAGGTGGGGGTAAGGCGAGCCTGAAATTGATGCGGTTCTAAACTCAAAATAAGGGGAACCAAAAGGGGTATTCATTGGGTAATCCGAAAAGTTGAAGTTCCTAGTCTTTTAATTCTGTGGGTTACCCTTTAGGGCTGCGTAGGCTTGCATAGTAAAAGATTAGCAGGGGCTGCAGATGGCCTTTATTTGTTGACATAGTGACAGTTTCGATGGTTTCTGTTGACTGTGCTGTCAGATAGGTTATCTTTGGAGCGAACCTTTTCTTTACACTAAAATCCTCGCTCATGAAAAAGTCCTTAACGCTTTGTCTGTTGATGGGAAGCCTGTGTGGCTTTGGGCAATATATTCCCAATAGGAATTTCAATGAATTTGAAACAATACCTTGTCCTTTCAATGGCAATGAAACCGTCACTGTTTATAAGGATTGGCTGCTTTATCAAACGCTTGATGAGCACTGGGATGGGCCAATTGACAGTACAGTGTGCATCAATGTCATAACATCCAATTCCACAATAGGCAGAATTGACCTTCAGACGGTTGACCTGAGTCGGCCCATTTTTGCGCGGTGCAAGTTCACCGAATCAAACAAGGTTTATCTTGACCCCGATAGACTTTACAACATATCGGCCAGTATCAATGACAACCCAAACCAAGTATATCTTCAAGGAGGGACAGACTGCCTTGACAATATGTGTTCTGGTTTGTTCATTGGCATTCAAGTACCCGACGAAACTGGAAATGGAACGGCCATGCGTTGGTACAAGGATATTCCCGAAAATTCCGAGAACATCGAATATTTTGAAACCTGTGTTCCAACGGAGTATTTCAGTGCTAATTATTTGAGGGAGCTAATCATCAAAATGAAACCAACTACGGGCACAACTCCAAGCGAACGAATTAGGTTAAGACATGCGGGATATTCCAACTATGGTGCCCCAAATTATGTGACTGAAGTCATAGCCCCACAGTTCACATATGTGGATACCAGCTATCAAGTTCCCATTCAATATGTTGTTCCACAAGTTCCTTGGATGAGCGCTGACTATATGCTCAAATATACCAACACGAGCACTTGGCCCAGTTCTTCTAATCCATCCTACGTGGAAGGCAGGCCAATCGTAAACACCCCTGACCCAAAGACCATCAATTTGATTGTTGAATGGGAAACCTTTGTTCCCCAACCCTTTGCATTCCTACTTGGTGCGCTCGTCGAAGGCAGCGACAGTATTCGCCACAATGTAAATCTCGTCAACAATGGAGGCGACATGTGCATAGGCGGGCCAATCGACTTCGTCTTCGAAGACAACACCAAATACATCCACGCAGGCGGCCACGTGAACTTCGAGGGCAACAATGCTTGCATGATGTTCCGCAATGGCGGCACCTTGGAAGTGGCCGACGGCGTTACCATGCAGTACGGCCAAGATGGACGGGGCATCATGGCGCTGCGCTCCGGCGGGAAAATGAAGCTGGGTGAGGGCAGCACCCTGCTCTTCGATGGCTTCCTCTGGCTCCAAGGCATCCCAACGACACAGCACCCCGACCCACAGTTCTACCTCGACCTGAAACCGGGCATGTCGCTCATTTTCGGGGAAGGCGCACACATCACCAATGTGATGAGCACCGTGCCCGATGTAAAGCTCAACGTCTATATGAACGGCGGCACGCTCGACGATAGCAAGCTCAACGACAAGGCCCGCCAGCGCATCAACCGCATTTACCCCAAGCCCTCCAAGCGTTTCGCCGACAATGTGCAACTGCTGCAAAACCCCAGCCTTGGCACCGCTACCATCGGCTACACGGCAGCGGGCAACGAGCGGGTACTGGTGGAAATTCACGATTTGCAGGGTCGGCTCACCTGGTACAAAACCTTCGATGCCACGGAGGGACTGAACAACTTCGAGGTGGACATAAACGGCACTGCGGCGGGCGTTTACGTGGCCACGGTATCGGCCAATGGAGGGCGGGCAAGCCTGAAGATGATGCGGTTTTGAAAAGAAAGCAATTTGAAGGGGAACAAAGTCGGGTGGGTTGTAAATAGTTTACGTTGGATAATGGTGCTGCCATCATGGAGGACGATGGCAGGCATATAATTTTTCTGCCATTTTTAGGCAAAACATCTCTATTTTGCATCATTATTGCTACACAACAAAACAACCTGTTTTCAAGTCTTTTAAAAGGGGTTTTCTACGCTTTCTTCCACTGCCAGCCATAGGATTTCCCCCCGAAAAGCCTTGTAGCATATCTTTTCACCAATTAACAAGTCCCTTATGAAAAAGACCTTGTTCCTCTACCTTTCCCTTTTCCTTTCCGTTTTCGTGCACGCCCAGACCGACACTAGCCAGGTGGAACTTGATCCCGAAGCTGCCATAGCTGCCTACCGTGTCTATGCCGATAGCGTGGCCAGCACCTTCAAGTACCAGACAGGCACCGTGCAACTCGGCAATGGCGTGGCCACGCTGAAAGTACCGGCAGGATACAAGTACCTCGACGCTGCCTCTGCCAACATCGTACTGGTCGACCTCTGGGGCAACCCGCCCGCTGCCAACGAGGAGGACAAATCGTTGGGCCTGCTCTTCCCCGAAAACTCTGGCCCGACCGACACCAACTCCGTCCATGCCATTGACATCACCTACTCGGAAGAAGGTTATATCGACGACTCCGATGCCAAAGACCTCGACTACGACGACCTGCTCAAGCAGATGAAGGAGGATACCAAGGCAGCCAATGAGTACCGCACCAAGGAAGGTTACCCGGCCATAGAACTGATGGGTTGGGCATCAGCGCCTTACTATGATGCTGCCAATAAGAAGCTGCACTGGGCCAAGGAACTCCATTTTGATGAGCAGGAGGGCAACACCCTCAACTACAATATACGCATCCTTGGCCGGAAGGGCTACCTCCAGCTCAATGCCATCGGCGACATGGATGTGCTGCCCGGCGTGAAGAAGGACATAGAACCCATCCTCGCCAGCGTGGACTTCAACGATGGCTACCGCTACCGTGATTTCGACTCCAATGTGGATAAGGTCGCAGCCGTGGGCATTGGTGGCCTGATAGCGGGCAAAGTGCTCATGAAAGCGGGCCTGCTGGCCAAACTGGGCATTATACTCGCCAAGTTCTGGAAGGTCATCGCTTTGGGCTTCGTGGCTGCGTTGGGCAGCATTCGCCAATTCTTAACTAATAAGAAAAAAGAAGGCGAAATGCCCACACCGCAAGACCCTGCGGCATCGGCGTGAGGTCGGGAATTTCCTTCCAAACCTGTTTTATCTAGGAAGGCAATTCTTTTAAAAGATAATAAAAGATGGGCTTGGCGACGCTCGCCAAGCCCATCTTTTATTTGCCGGCCCCTATTTTACAAGTTCACTATTCGCCTTGAAATGCTGCGACCATTGATGTGCACCAGCAACGTATAAACCCCGCTTGGCCAGTCGGCGGTGACTACCCGTATTTGGTGGTGTCCTGGCAAGGATTTGCCGTGGAGGAGGTCGGCCACCTGCCTGCCCAAGGGGTCGAAGGCGACAACGGAAAGCTCGGCAGCCGCCGCAAGGTCGAATTCAAGGTTAAATGCATCGTCCACTGGGTTGGGCTGCACTTGCAATTTTAGGCTGCGCTGCAATTCGTCCGTGCTGTTCGGGCCGACTGTTACACTAAAAATGACATAAAAAGGGCAACCGTATGCAGTGGTGTCAACAGAATAAAAAATAGTGTCGTGGGTGTAAACAATGCCATTTTCCGTGTAGCCATAAGGCACCCAAACCCAAGCGTCAATAAATTCCTCTGGATGCACAACCACCTCCGCCAGCACCAAGCTGTCGCAGCCATATTGGTTGGTGAGCGTCATTTGCTCCGCAAACTCGCCTTGGTCACCGTAAACGATGCCCGTGAGGGGGCTGGCCTCGTGCTGGCAAAGTTCGATGGTGGTGGAAACAGTATCGGCGGGCAGAAAGCTCAAGTTGAGGGTGACGATGCTATCGCAACCAAAAACGGTTAGAAGCGAATCAATATAGATGCCCGTATGGCTGATGCTGCTGTCCCCAAACACAATGGATGACCCTTCGCAAAGCGACAATTGGAGGGAAAGGTGGTAGCTGGGATGTACCTGCAAGTGATAGAACACGATACTGTCTTGTCCCGCCAAATCAAACGTATCCACGACCACCGTGTCTTGCGTTATTAGCACCGGGCCGAAATAATTGCCTTCGCAAACATCAAGATATTCGTCCGTAATGAAAGCCTGCGGGTCGAGCTTCATGAGCCAGGTTTGGCCGATGGGCTGGCCGTATTTTATGCCCGCAATAAAAACTTCCCCCGTTGCTGTTTGCACTAGGTCTTTTGCCGTTCCAGTATAATAAGCATGGGATAAGGTCTCGCCAGCCGCATTTACCCTTGCGACAAGAAGGCTGGCATAATTGTTTTCGGCATAAAGGGTGCCGCCATCGGGCAGGGCTTGGCCGATGACGGCATATCTTGGGTTGGTCGTAAGCTCACCGTTTTCATCAAAGGTTTTTTTGGATACTATAGTATATGGAAAGCCTTGGGAGGGAATAATGGTAATATCATACTTGATTTGAACTCCACCCCAAGCAGTCCCCGATACATAAGTGATATTTGGGAAATTGATTTCATCATAGATGGTATTCCAGTATTTAACAAGGCCATCTTCACCCAACACTTTAAAACTGGAATAAGCATGGCCTGCGTATTCCGTGATATAATAAACGATTATATCATCGTTGTGTAATGATGTGCCAATATTTGCATCTAAGTCCCATGGACTATAAACATTAAAATAATTACCGCCCCATAATATATCGCCGTCCTTGCCGATTCTCCAGACATCTATATTAGGAGAGTCATCATTAAAATAATTCCATTGCCGACGGGAGATTAATACAAAGCCGCTGTCCCTCGTCTGAACCAGCCTAAGCGGCGTATCCTTGAGGGTATCGCCGAACATCAATTCCCAAGCAAGGTTGCCGTTGGCGTCCAGTTTTTGCAGCCTGACCTCCTTGCCCCGCCCCGGCACTTCTACGGCGGTGGCCGATACCGTGCCACCATCAAAAGTGGAAGCAGGCTCGCAAAGCCCAGCAGCTTGGCTGGACTGCAATTGTCCGTCGTTGCCGTCTATATGCAGGTACGCCCGCCCGCCGGGGACGCAGGCCAGCAGCGTGAGGCTGTCGCCCGATTGCGAAGCAATTTCAATGGCCCCGCTGCCGGGGTAGTAGCGCTCCCAAACTTGGGCGTGCAGCGGTTTCAAACCAAAAACAATCAACAGGAGGCTGAATAGACAAGGTGTTTTCATGCAAGGACATTTCGGGCAAAGATAGCCCATTTCCACCGCATTGCCGCAAGGCAAATAGCGAATCAAGGTCAGGGGTTGCCGCCCCTGTGTGCCTCAGCCCCTGACCCCTAAAGGGGAATCAAGCGAGTTCTATTGTCGCATAATCCGAAAAGATGAAGTTCCTACTCCTGTGCCTCCGTGGGTTCCCCCTGCCTACCGGACAGGCAGGCTTTAGGGGTCAGCGCCCATCCCCGCACGACGTCAGCCCCTGACCCCTAAAGGGGAACCAAGCGAGTTCTATTATCGCATAATCCGAAAAGATGAAGTTCCTACTCCTGTGCGTCCGTGGGTTCCCCTTTAGGGGTCAGGGGCTGCGTCATGTATGCCCCGCCACCCGTGCTTGGATGCGTTTGAGCCAGCCCAGCGCAGTTTTAATACTTGAATGCCCCTCCGGCAAGCTGCGCTGGAAGATGGCCACTGCCCGCTGGATGAGGGGGAGGGCTTCGGTGGGCTTGTCCATTTTATCGAGGAGAGCGGCCATGTTCAAAAATGAAATGGCAAGGTCGGGATGGTTTTCCCCCAAGGCTTTTTCTCGGATGGCAATGGCCTTCTGCTGCCAAACCAGCGCCGCCTGGAGGTCGCCTTGGGCTTGGTAAATCGCCGAGAGGTTGTTGTAAGTGGTGGCAAGGACGGGGTGGTTTTCCCCCAATGCTTTTTCCAGAATGGCAGTGTCCTTCATCTGCCAAAGCAGCGCCGCCGGG
>JADLHE010000181.1 GCA_020848965.1 Saprospiraceae bacterium | reverse complement strand
AACGAGTATTCCGTAGCACACCCGGCGCTTTCTGCCGATGGCAATAAGCTCTATTTCACCTCCGATATGCCCGGTGGCTTCGGCGGCATGGACTTGTACGTATCTGAAAAAGATGCTGGCCGTTGGGGCCCGCCGATGAACCTTGGCCCAGACGTGAACACAGAAGGCCATGAGATCTTCCCTTATGTAGCGCCAGATGGCAAGCTCTATTTCGCTTCCGATGGACACGTTGGCTTGGGCGGTCTCGATATTTTCTACACGACTTCCAAAGAGAACAACGTGTGGTCAATGCCAGAGAACCTCGGCTACCCGATGAACACCGTTTCCGATGATTTCAGCATTGTTTTCAACGAAGAAGGCACTTGCGGCTTCCTCGCCTCCGACCGTGAGGGCGGCGTTGGCCACGACGATATTTACAGCTTCAAAAAGACAGCCCTCAGCGTAGAGGTGCTTGTTTTCGATGAAAAAACAGAGGCCCCGCTCGAAGGCGCTATCGTTTATATTGCTTGCAAGCAAGACTCGATGACCACCAATGCCGAAGGCAAAATCCTCTTCGACCTGAAGCTGAACGAAACCTGCAAGCTCACTGCCAGCATGGACACCTACCTGCCATCCGAAGCAGAGGCCAGCTCCAAGAACATGACCTTGAAGGACAAATTGGAGGTGAAAATCCCGATGAAGCGCTCTGCCATGTTCGAGGTGGAAGGCGTGGTCTTCGATGCTTTCACCAGCCTACCGATGGAAGGTGCGACCGTTACCATCGAAAACGACTGCAACCAGCCCTTGGCCGAACCTTTCACGACCAGCGTAAACGGACGCTATGCCTTCAAATTAGACATGGATTGCTGCTATAAGATTAAAGCAACGATGAACAACGATTTTGCGGGTATTGCAGAGAATGTTTGCACGAAGGGCAGGGATTCTTCGGAGGTGTTGAAGGAGAATCTGTACTTGCAGCCAGTAAATAATATTTCTGACAACAAGAAAAAACCGAAGGATGATGTGGTCATTATTGATAAAAACGACCCAAGGCACCCTAAAAACATAGACAATGGTGGTGTTGGAGATGACAAAGGCAAGGAAGATTTAGTAACTCACAAGGGTAAGTTTAAAGAAACTCAGTACGTAGTGTATGACCCTGCCACTGATTCTTATATCGACAAGGACACTCGCCTGCCAGCGCATGGCAAATACCCTGATGGTTCAGTTTTCGAAAAAGGCGTAATCAAGCGTGGACCAGATAAAACTTGGATTGACTCTCCAGTAACGCAGGATGATGGTACGATTGCCTATCTCCTCCACATCTACTACGACTTCGACCAAGCCTCTATCCGGGAAGATGCGGTGCCAGAACTCGAAAAACTGCACAAGTTGATGGTGGAAAACCCACAATACATTATCGAAATCGGTTCGCACACGGATGCCCGTGGTTCAACATTCTACAACCAGCGCCTTTCTCAGCGCCGTGCCGAATCGGTGGTTCGTTGGTTGTCCGAGAAGGGCATCAACCGCAGCCGCCTCGTGGCTCGTGGTTATGGTGAAACGATTGGCGTGAACGAATGCGTTGACAACGTGCCATGCACAGAGCGGGAGCACCAAATGAACCGTCGCACGGAGTTCAAAGTGGTTGGTTGCACAGACTGCGTTGACAAAGCAAAAATCGTTTCCAAAGAAAATAAAGACGTAAAAGTGGACGAGTGCAAGCATTGCCCGTTCTAATCAGTGAGCAGTAGGCAGTCAGCCACGTTCATTGACTGATAAAGAAAACAAATTGTCAAAATAACAGCCCTGGGTTTTCACTCAGGGCTTTTTCTTTTGGGTAAAAGATTGATTTTTGCCCCGGCAACCCGTTGGCCGTCCACCGTCCACCGACAGCCGTCAACCGTCAACCGTTTTTCTTGAACAAAATCATCATCGCCATAGACGGGCATTCATCCTGTGGGAAAAGCACTTTGGCCAAAGCAATGGGCAATGCGCTGGGCTATGCATATATCAGCACGGGCGACATGTACCGGGCCGTCACGCTGTATTTTATTGAAAATCAAGTGGATATAAGTGATAAAGCTGCTGTGCTGGCAGCTTTGGAGCATATTCACCTCCATTTTGTAGCCGATGAAAACGGCAACCGCATCCATTTGAACGGGCGGGACGTTTCGGAGGAAATCCGCAAAATGCACGTGGCAGAATTGGTAAGCCCGGTGGCCGTCATTTCGGAGGTGCGCCGGGAGATGGTGCGGCAGCAGCAAATCATGGGCGAGCAAAAAGGTGTGGTGATGGATGGCCGGGACATTGGAACGGTCGTTTTCCCCAATGCCGAACTGAAGATTTTCCTCACCGCCGATACCGATGTTCGTGCTCACCGTCGCTATGACGAACTTATCGCCAAGGGTCAACACGTTGATTTTGAAGAAGTTAAGCACAACCTCGCCGAACGTGACCGCATTGACTCCACCCGTGCGGATAGCCCGCTTCGCAAAGCAGATGATGCCGTGGTGATTGACAATACCGACCTGAACCATGAGCAGCAATTGGAACTGGCCTTGGATTTGGTGCGGGAACGAGTGGAGGTTTAGGGATTGGAAATGGACTGGTGAACTGCCGCTAGTTCATTCTTCTGGATGTGATGCCAAACATGAGGAACCTTTTATTGTCTGGATTTATAGCTAAGACCCGTATGGCGAAATCAGTATTTCTTTTATCGCCTTCATAGGTGTAGCCAAGGCCGCCAATATTTACTGGGAAATTTACTACTGAGGAAGTTAGGTACACGAGTTCAAAAAAGTACCTGTCACTTTTTCTTTTGGCCTTGAATGAGCCGCCAACCGAAGAAACCCACCCGTTCAAGCCCCTATCGTTTTCAGCGCCTTCATATCTCAAAACATACCTACCAACCGATGCATTGATGAAATTGTACTTGGAGCCAACCGTCAACACGCCCAGTCCAATTGCGAAACCGAGCATTTGAGCGTTGTCTGAATATCGTGGTAAATCAATGCCACCCCCTGCCCCACCGATGAAGGCTGCCCTTGCATTTTCGGACACCTCAATACCATATTTAGCATTCCCCCAAACCAAGTTTCTGGTAATCGCAGGCATAAAGCCAATGCCTGCTTGAAAATTTTTGGAATAGCCCTTATCAAATTGGTTGAACCAAAGCTGGGTGTTGTGGTATTCCCTGATGCCTTTTTTAAGTATAAATGCCGTTGGTGAAGCAAAAATCCGCTGCGTAACCAAGCTTGGCGGCAGCAGTTCGGCCTTTTTGGAAGCCACTTTTTCCACAAGTGCGTTTGGCCAGAAAACGGTGTCCTTTTTAAGGAGAAGGAATCTTATTTTTTCATTGTCAAGGCCCAATAATCGGCCAATAAAAATGTCCCCACGCTTGGTCTTTAGGACATGAACCTGCGTGGTGTCACCAATCCGCAAATCGCCCTTTACTTTCACCATTTGGGCGGTGGCTGCGTGTGCAAAAAGGAGAGGAAAAATGAGTAGAAGCGCTTTTCTCATGGTTGCTGCGTGTTATTCTTCTTTGAACCAGCCTGCGTACATCACATAATTATTGGCAATTCGCTCCACCGTGCCGCTGAAAACCTCCGGTGGAATGGCCTTCACCTTTTTGGCGGGTACGCCTGCATAGATATGGCCCGGCTCCAAGATAGAGTTTTCCAAAACCACTGCGCCTGCGGCGATGAGGCAGTTCTCACCAACCACCGTATTGTCCATCACGATAGCGCCCATTCCCACCAGCACATTGTCGTGGATGGTGCAGCCGTGTACCATTGCCCGGTGGCCGATGCTCACGTTGTTGCCAATGGTGGTGCTTGCTTTCAAATAAGTACCGTGGATGATGGCGCCGTCCTGCACGTTCACTTTGTTGCCCATGCGAATGCTGTTCACGTCTCCCCGAATGACCGCCGTGAACCAAACGCTGCATTGGTCGCCCATGATGACATCGCCAATAATGGTGGCGTTTTCTGCGAGGAAACAATCGTTGCCAAATTGTGGGGTAAAGCCCCGTACGGGTACGATGAGTGGCATAATCAAGGTATGAGGTATGAGGGATGAGGGATGAAATGGCAGTTGTCACCCTTCATTCCTCACACCTCCTCTCTTTTTAGGCAAATATGTGGCAAAAATGCCAACTACGGTT
>JADLHE010000180.1 GCA_020848965.1 Saprospiraceae bacterium | reverse complement strand
TGTGAATATACCCTGTCGCCGTTGGGCTGACCTGATAGCAAGTATGCGTTTCAGGTTCCTCAATCGGAAGGCAGGGGCAAAGAGATTGTGCTTTTTGCACGGAAGAGGCTTGAACGGTTGGAAGTGGGACCTGGCGAGGGTTTCTGTATGGCCCTGCAGTATCAGCTCGGTAGAGGTTTGATATGCTGACCACCAAAATCGTTTTTGCACGACTCTACAGGTCGGGGGTTCGACTCCCCCTCTCGGTTCGCCGGGATAGCTCAGAGGGTTAGAGCAGTAGGCCATCTGTCGCAGGTTCGAATCCTGCCTTCGCTTAGGACGAAGTAGCTCAGTTGGTAGAGCAGTGGACTGTTAATCCATGATTCCTTTTTTGAAAAAAGCACGGCAAGCGCACCGCCAAGCCCGCCCACCGCCCCGGCGATTGGTACACGGCAATCCGGCCAAAGCCCGAAGCACCGGGATACCGCTGGCAAGCGCCCGAAGGCTTCCGCCATCCAGCAGCGGTGGGCAAAAGCGACACTGGTCGCCGATGCCCGCCGACTCAACGTACGGTGGAACCCGCCGGGCAAGGGCCCGCTCAACGCTGCTTCCGCCCACGGCTGGATGGTGGTGCGCAAACCTGCTTGAAACGACATGGTCAATTGTTATTGGGTCATTGCAACTCGTGGCAATTTATTCATAATCAATTGTTTATCCCGAGAAATCATTTTCTCTAATTCCCCTACTGGGGAGCTAAAACCTTTTTTAATCATGAAATTCGTAACGATTTATCCGCACCAAGTAGGTCTGATGTCCAAAAACGGCAACTACTGCCAGATTTTGACCGAGGGGAAACATTGGGTTTGGCCAAGCCAAGATGTGATGGTCTATGACCTGACGAAGGACTTCGTGCCGCCCTTCGAGTTGAACATCCTACTCGCCGACCCGGCTTTCCGGCAATTGGTGGATGTGGTGGAGGTGCGGGACAATGAAATTGCCCTGCAATACCTCAACGGTAACTTCCGCAAATTGCTGATGCCCGGCCGCTATGCCATCTGGAAGAGCGTTGTGCAGTACGAGCACACTATCGTCAACCTGAACAGCTACGAAATTGCCGAAGGCATTGACCGCAAGCTGTTGCAGCGGAGCGATGTGAGCGTGTACGTACGGGTGTTCGTCGTGGAATCTTACGAAGAGGGCCTGATGTACGTCGGTGGCAAGTTCGAGCGGAAGCTCGGCCCAGGCGTTTACTACTTCTGGAAAAACGAACAGCCGATTGCGGTGCAAAATGCCGATTTGCGGCAGCAACTGATGTAAATCAGCGGCCAGGAAATCCTGACGAAGGACAAGGCGGCTCTGCGCATCAACTTCTACGCCCAGTACCGGGTGACGGACATCGTAAAAGCCATCGTGGAAACGAAGGACATTGCGAAGCAGCTCTACATCCAGTTCCAATTGGCCGTGCGGGAGTACGTGGGCACCTTCACTCTCGACGAACTGTTGGCCAACAAAGAGAGTGTGGCCCCGGCCATCCTGAAGGATGTGGCTGAAAAGGCCGCCGCAATGGGGGCCGCTGTCACCGATTGCGGTATCCGGGACGTCATCCTGCCCGGCGACGTGAAGGACATCATGAACCAAGTGCTGGTGGCCGAGAAGAAGGCCCAAGCCAACGTCATCACCCGGCGTGAGGAGACGGCCTCCACCCGCAGCTTACTGAACACGGCCAAGCTGATGGAGGAGAACGAGATGCTCTTCAAGCTGAAGGAGATGGAATACGTGGAGAAAATCGCCGAAAAAATCAACAATATCTCCGTCTCTGGCGGCGGTCAGTTGGTGGAGCAGTTGCGGCAGATTTTCGCCGTGAAGTGAGTAGGTTTTATCCCAAAAAGAAGCGCTGGCCGAGAGGCTGGCGCTTTTTTTATTTCAATTACCGTAACCGATGATGAGCTCCTTCAGGCGTTCTATGCCTTGCCTCGTCTCATCCGATTCAACCGCCCGGTGAATATCCACCCGCTCCCGGTTCGTGATGTAAAAACTGATGGGCGACTCCTTCAATTCATCGCTGGGATGGTAGGTCAGCCGCACGATTTCTAACATGTTCTCACCCAAAATATCGTGCAGGAAGCCGAGGCTGTTGTCGTGTTCGTAGTCTTGGAGGCTCATCACCTTGAAGGCGATTTCGAGCGGGTTCAGCACCGTTTCTAGGATGCCCCGGTTGGCGTCCGACTCGATTTCCCGCTGGCTTTCAAACGAACGCACCACGACCACTACCACGCCGCTGGTATTCTCTCGAATCCAATCTTGGAAGACGTGGATGAAACGGGTGGCCGATTTCAAGCCGAAATTATCTCGGAACCCGGCATCGAGCACTTGGATGGGCGGCTCGGTGGGCAGGTTCACGTTTGGCAGGATGTAGGGGTAGGTGGCGTTCATGCGCAGGGCCGTCGTGAAGCGCAGGCTGTCGGCGTTTTGCGGAGCAAACAAATGCCCGAAATCGGCGGCGTCCACCCGCACCGAGCCGGGCTGTAGCACACCGGACGGCTCAATCATCATGTAGCGCACGGGCTGTGGGGAGATGACCATTCGCCGCCCGTCGTTGACGATGCTCGGCGTGACGAACACCATCGGTATCTGCGCCTCCTGCTCCGGCAGGGCATATTCGCTGACCGCTTTATCCATTCGGAAATGGGTGTTTTCGTTGAAGGTTTTTTCAAAGATGTAGCCCCGGTCTTTCTTGTATCGCTGCCCGCCTTGCTCGAAGCTGGCCCAGGGCATGAACACGTCATTGGTGACGATGGCAAAGGAAATCGGGTTGAGCAAGTCCTTGGAAATATCGGCCACGTGCTGCTGGTGATAGAGGTCAATCGGTTCGCCCTGCTGTTGGCGCAGCACCAACTCCCGGAAATACGACGTACCCATCATGCCGCCCGATGCGCCGGACATCAGCACGGTGTGCCGCATGAAGCCGCCGTCGGTCAGGCTGTCGGCTTGTTGGAGCACCTCCATTGCCCAAGTGGCGGCCTTGAGGCCGCCGCCGCTCACGCAGAAGAAGACCATTTTGGGCTTTTCGCCGTTGGGGCCAGCGGCTTTTTGCTTCCATTTTTCAAGGATGGCAAGGGTAGCCGCCTTGTCCGCTTCCACTCCCGCCACGGTGCAGGTGGCTTGCAGGCTGTCGGGGTGGTAGGGGCTGGCAGGAACGCTGTAGTTCAGGCCATAGGCCTTGTTTTTATGGTGAAAAAAATCGAAGCGGGTGATGAAATTGATGAGCAACAACAGTGCTATCAAGCCGGGAATCCGCCAAGTACCAAGCCAGAACGACACGGCCCCGGTCACGGCCACGACGGTGCTGCTGAGTAGGAAAATGCTCGTTGCCGTAGGCAAACGGAAGGCCGGACGCTCCACCAGCGCACCAAGCAGCACGAGGAAAATGAGCGTGAGCAGTTGCACCGTAAGGGCGTTGAGGTGGTTTTGGTGGAAAACCTTGGCCAGCAGCCCTTTGTCGTAGTGCGCCACGCTGCGCACGATGCGGGGGCGGAGGTTGGAGGCGAGGTAGGTGTCCACCCGCCACTGGTTGCGGTTCAGCCGGATGTCCTTGATGAAGCGTAGGTTTTCGGGGTGCTTCTGCTCTTTTTTGGAGAAACTAGTGATGTCCTTGTTCGTGAACTGGAAGTACAGCGCCACGCAGAACACCAGCGTTGCGAAGCCCGTGAGGAAGCCGACGCTGTCCCACAGCACCTCGCCGAGCGGACGCAGCTCGTGCCACAACCCGAAGCGGATTTGGCACACAAAAAACAGCACCATAAAGGCGATGGGCAGCACCGAATTATTCAGCACGAACTTGGCGAATGGGCTGCTCAGCGAGGCCAGGAACGAGAAACGATAGGCATTTAGGAGGTAAGTGGTCAGGTTCCAGCTCATCACCAACCCGCCAAAACCCATGCCTACGTAGAAAAAACTCATGAACCCCACCTCACCGAGGTACTCCGGCGACAGGAACAGGAAGCGCAGCCCGAAGCCGTTGCCGAAGGCGCCCACCACCATCATTGCCACCAGCACCCACACGGCCAGCAATAGCAGGTTGCTGCGCAAATGCAGCACCACCAACTGGAATGGGAAGGAGTATAGGACGTCGGTCAGTTTCTTGCGCATCGCTGCGGCTTGTTTGAAGGGTTTGATTTGTCCGATGCGTTTGATTTGTTTGTTAGTGAAAAACGTGCTTGCAAAGTACGGCGTAAAAAGTTCAAAGGCAACTTTCTTCAGTTGGCAGTTCGACAGTTGGCAGTGGGCAGTCAGCGTCTGCTTATTGGAACTGACCGCCAACTCAAAATCAATAAAAGACCTGCCAATTCAAACAATTATCTTTGCTCCCCATTTGGCAAATGGTAGTAAAGACCAAACTCGCAGCCCCTGACTGCCAACTGCCCACTGTCGAACTGAAAACTAAAAAATGAAATACCTCATCGCCGGCCTCGGAAACATGGGCGCCGACTACGACAATACCCGCCACAACGTCGGTTTCGAAGTGGTGGACGTGCTGGCCAAGGAGTTTGAAGTGAAATTCAAGAACGACTCCTTGGGCGACCTTGCGGAGTTCAAGCACAAGGGCCGCACCTTCATCCTTTTGAAGCCGAGCACTTACATGAACCTGAGCGGCAAGGCTGTGCGCTACTGGCTCCAGAAGCACAATATTCCGAAGGAAAACCTGCTCGTGGTGCTGGATGATTTGAACCTTCCATTCGGTAAAATGCGGCTCCGGGGCAATGGCTCCGACGGCGGCCACAATGGCCTGAAAAGCATTGACCAAATGACGGGCGGCAACAACTACGCCCGCCTGCGCATCGGCATCGGCGACGAGTTCCACAAAGGCCAGCAAGTGAACTACGTGCTGGGCGAGTGGGACAAAAAAGAGCAGGAAGCTCTGCCCGACATCCTGCGGAAAGCCGCCGATGGTGTGAAGGCGTTTGGAACGATTGGTTTGTCACTTGCAATGAACCAAGTAAATGGCGGGTGAGGTGATTTCGGATTTCGGATTTACGATTTCGGATTGGGGCGGCTGCTTGGCGCTCATTTTTACTATAAAATAACTGAACTTTATGTTTAAACCACCACTTGAAGAATTCATGCTCAACAACCCCACAGGCCACAAAAAGCGCATTGCCCTCGACATGGACGAGGTCATCGCCGATGTGACGCCCAAGTTCCTTGACCTTTACGAGCGGGATTTCGGCGAGCGCCCGCCACGGGAAGTCTGGTGGGGCAAAAAGATTTACCAACTGCCCAATGCCGCCCACATCCGGGGCTACCTGCAAGAACCAGGCTTCTTCGCCGACCTGCCTGTGATGGAGGGCAGCCAGGAAGTGGTGAAATGGCTCACCGAGCACTACGATGTGTATGCCGTGACCGCCGCCACCGAGTTCCGCAACTCACTGATTGACAAGCTCGATTGGCTCGACCGCCACTTCCCCTTCATCGGCTGGCAGCGGCTGGTGCTCTGCGGCGACAAGCGCATCATCCAAGCCGACTACATGATTGACGACCATGCCTGGAACTTGGAGCATTTCAATGGAAAGGGGCTGTTGTTCACCGCTTCACACAATGTGGACGAGCAGCGGTTTCCGAGGGCGGATAATTGGGGAGAGGTGAGGGTATTTTTTGAGGGGGAGTTGGGTAGTGAATAAGAGCATGTTTGGGATTTGGTGCTTGAGGCAAAAACGAGCTATTTTTTGTCAGTTTTTTGCCTTTTTGAAGGCGCATAGCGGTGCTACGCAACTGAAAAAAGGTGAAAAAATGGCGAGAAAGAGCCGTTCTTTGACCAAGTGACCAAATCCCAAACATGCTCTAAAGCAATATCACCGCTACCACTATGTTGTTCAGGAATTCTATAGTAGTTTTGCCTTAACTTTCTTCTTAATTCATATCAATTTCACCTATGGAAAAAATACGCTTTTTCTTACTAATTTCATGCTTGATAGCGTTCTTCCGATTTGAAGCCGAAGCTCAATTTTGGAATGAATTGAACGGGCCTGATGGAAGCTATGTGGATATGATAATGTCAAGTAATAATGGCGACTTATTTGCTGTACAGGGAACAAATAACTCTTACGACAACACGTTGTTTCGTTCTTCTGACAATGGAAATAGTTGGCAAAAAGTGGAAAATTATCCATATTTCAATGAATCACAAAAATTATATGCGGATAGAATAGGTAGTTTGTATATTAATACAGGATTTGAAATCTATAAGTCAACAGACAGTGGTGATACGTGGTCACTAATATCGACTTCGTCAGACTATATAATAGCAATGGCTTTTGACAATGATAATATGATGTTTGCCACGTTCTATGATTTTTTGATTGGGGAGGTGCGGGTGTACTTATCAAGTGATGGAGGGGCATCTTGGCAATTGACTTCGGACAATAGCTTTATTGGGCAAACAATAGAGTACAATTTATACTTGGATGCAATTTTGGTGTATGGAGCTAACAATGAGCCAGTCTATATATCATTTGATAAGGGCACCACATGGGACATACTTATCGAAAACCCGTTTCAGAAATGGATAGGTGGCGTCGCAGTGAACCCTTTAACTGGAAATATTTTTGTTTCCTTTATTGAAGGTGATATTCGCAAGAGCGTTGACAATGGCGATTCTTGGGTTGTGTTAACAACTCCAGTAATCAATCCTTTACTGATATCTACAGGAACTATTGGGTTTACAGATTCAGGTAGGCTCATTTACAATAATAATAGTATCACCTATTATTCGGACGACGAGGGTGTCACATGGCAGGCCTTTCAAGAAGGATATAATGTATTCTCTGTGATTTCTGGTGCTCCTCTATTTACGTATGAGTCTTTATATAATGATGGTATTTTCAAATCCGAAGACAATGGTGATTCTTGGCAATTTGCTAGCAAAGGAATGCCATCGGGAGGTTTTATTGACTTTGCCGAAAACTCAACTGGGGGAATTTTCGCAGTTAACTACAACGGCCTTTTCCGTTCAGATGACGGAGGCGTCAATTGGGAACACCTTTATCCAGACAACTTACCCCCATTCTATGTTACACCGCATGTTGAAGTTGACAATGATGACAACATATTTTATCAAATTGACAATGCCATTTTTCGTTCTTCGGACAACGGGGCTACTTTTACTAATATAGGTCCGCCATTGCTGGAAAACTGGTACAAATATACCGACGTTATTGCCCATCCTTCAAGTGCAATTTTTGCATCCATTTTCAGTGATTATTATGTTTCCCATGATAAAGGGAATAGTTGGAATTTTATCATTCATACTGAATTTAGCAACTCATTCTTAAATGTATTACCAAGTGGGGAAATAATCCTTTATTCTGACCAAAGTAATCCGCAGTCTGCTTCTGCCTACATATCTGCCGATTTAGGAGCTACTTGGGAAGAAATCAATATGCCCCCTCAAACCACCCAAAGTCGTTATTGGGCTATAGCACCCAATGGGGATATTATCACGTCTCAATATAATTTCCCTATACCGAAAGGATTTTATAAGTCGTCGGATAAGGGAGAGACATGGGATTATATCTTACAGGATTACAATAGCTCAAGTTCGAAGGTCTTGGCCTTCAATGCGAAGAACGACCTGTTTTTTGCACCTGATTCTATCGTTTTCAGGATGTCGGCTTCGAACAGTCTTGTTGATACGTTGCCTGTTGCAAGCCCAGGTGAAGCAATTCAAAGCTTGTTTATCTCTAAATCACAAAAAATATTCATCAGCACTTATGCGGGGCATAGTTATGTAAGCGACGCAGCCACGGTTCCCAATTTAGCGTATCTCAATGGGGCGGTAAAAAATGACTTGGATATTAATTGTCTGTCAGGAATCAGTGACACAATTCTTGCCGGCCTTAAAATAAAAGTTACTGGCACGAACAATCATTACGGTTTCGCCAATTCGTCCGGTGTTTATCAGATACCGATAACGCAAGAAGGCGACTATATTATAGAGGCAATTCCCCCCAATCCTTTTTTTACACCCTGCCCTATTTCGCTCAATGTCCCGACACTCACTTCCCCAACTACAATCCAAGTGGCTGATTTACTTATAAAACAAGACATCCTCTGCCCCCTCCTCGAAGTCAACCTCGCCTCACCCCTCCTTCGCCGTTGCTTCGATGGCTACTATTCCATGCATTATTGCAACAACGGCACGGCCCCAGCCGAAAATGCCACCCTCGAAATCACTTTGGACGAATTCCTTGATTTCACCAGCGCCGAATTGCCAGTTGCATCGCAAAATGGCCAAACCTATTCCTTCCAGCTTGGCAACCTTGGCGTTGGCGAATGCGGCGATTTCAAGGTTTATTTCAACGTATCCTGCGATGCCTCGCTCGGCCAGACACACTGCACCGAGGCGCATGTTTACCCAGACTCCATCTGCGGCAATTATCCCGGCTGGGCAGGCGGAGCGATAGCAGTCGAAGGCAGTTGCGTCGGGGACCTTGCTTATTTCTCCATCACCAATACGGGCACTGCCGATGTGGATGGCCTTCCGTTTACCCTGATTAAAGACGGCCAAATCGTGCAGCAGGATTTCCTTGGATTAATGGCGCCTGGCGAAACCCTTGGCGTCAATTGGCCAGCTTACGGTGATTATTTTTCCATCCAAGTGGAAAACCCATCCGGCTATCCTTACCCCGGCAAAAAGATGGCTTTCGTTGAAAACTGCGGGGGGCAAAACAATAACTCATGGTTCGCTGGTAGCCTTCCGGCTGGCGATTCCGAGCCGTTTATCGCCATTGACTGTCAGCAGAACATTGGTTCCTATGACCCAAACGACAAGTCGGCTTACCCTGTTGGCTTCGGCGACGAGCATTTCATAGAGCGGAACGTGGGCCTCGACTACCGCATCCGCTTTCAGAACACGGGCACTGACACGGCCTTCACCGTCGTCATCAGGGACACACTTTCCAACTGGCTCGACCCCGCCACCGTCCGGCCCGGGGCGGCTAGCCATCCCTATGTGATGGACTTGAGCGGCAACGACCAGGATGGCGTCGTGCTTTCCTTTCGTTTCCCCGACATCATGCTCCCCGACAGCAATATCAACGAGCCTGCCTCACATGGATTTATCCAGTTTTCCGTTTCACAAAAGGTGGACAACCCGCTTGGAACAATTATAGAAAACAATGCGGGCATTTATTTCGACTTTAATGAACCCGTTATTACCAATACCGTCCGGCATGAGGTCGGCGAAAATTTTATCCTTATCAATGACGTGAAGACACCAGTAAAATCAATGGCCCCCAGCTTTATTATTTTCCCAAATCCCACCACTGGCGAGGCGGTTTTGAAACTAAAGGATATACCAACAGGGCGGTTCGAAATGGTGTTGATGGATGCAATGGGGCAACCCTTGCTGGTCGAGCGGTTTCATGGTTTAACAAAAAACATTTCAATGGCCAATTATCCGACGGGGCTTTATTTTATCAAAATCGCAACGGAAGGAGGGTGGGCAACAACCCATAAATTCGTGGTTGCTGGCAGGTAATTTCTTGGTCATGAAACAACTCGTTTTCAAAATATTGCCGCAAACCAAATTCCTCACCTCCTCCGTCATCGCCACGGCGGTGGACTACGTACTGTACCTGCTGTTCGATTGGCTTTGGTTCGACCCCGTCACGGCGCACAGCATCTCATACCCCATCGCCGTGGTGGTCAATTTTTACCTGCAAAAGCGCTTCATCTTCGACCTGAAACGCAAGGCACATCACGCTTTCGCCATTTCCATGCTCTTCTCCGTCATCGGCTGGGGGCTTGGTGTGGCCATGTTCTGGGGCTTGGTGAAGCTGCCAATCCTATGCGACTGGCCCATCCTCGCCAAAATCATCGTGACCGGGGTGCTCTTCTTCTTCAATTTTTACACGAAAAGGTATGCGTTTGAGGGGAGGTGAGATTGTTAAATTGTTGAGATTGCTGGATTGTTATTATTGTTGCACATGCCTCACAGCAATCAAACAATTTCAACAATCATAACAATCTCTACAATGAAGATTTCCATCTCCGACCTGCCACCATTCGTCATTTCAAAAGGCTTCACCGCCCAAATGTTCCATACCGAAACCATGACCCTTGCCTACGTGGACGTGGAAGCTGGCGCCGAACTGCCGGAGCATTTCCATTTCCACGAACAGGTATCCAATATGCTCGAAGGTGAATTTGAGTTTATCCTGGGCGGAGAAAAAATGCTGCTACGGGCGGGCGATTGCCTCGTCATACCCTCCAACGTGCCGCACAGCGGGCGGGCGCTCACGCATTGCCGGATTCTTGACGTGTTCAACCCGATTCGGGAAGATTTTCGGAAAGGGGAAGTGGCCTACGCCCGGCGCTAACGAAAGCGCCAAATAGGGAACGCCTCGCCCGTCTTAAACTCCTGCCGTTCCAGCGGCAGTTCGATGAAAGCGTCCGAGTCCACGAGGTTGGCGAGGTCGCCGGAGCCTTGTCCGGTGACGGGTGTGGCGAGCAGGCGGCCATCTTGGCCAGCGGCCAATTTTACCTGTAAAAAATAAGTGAGGTCGGGTTTGAAAACATAGTCCTCGGCCAACGCAGCGTATTGATTTTCAATGGCTTGCAAGCCCTGCGAAGCCCGGAGCCAAGGCCGGAAATAGCGGTGCAGGCACATAAACGACGACACGGGATTGCCTGGAAAAGCAAAGACCACCGTGGCCTCCGATCGCCCAAACCAGAACGGCTTGCCCGGCCTTTGTGATACTTTGTGGAACAATTGCCGCACGCCCAGCCTTTCCAACGCCGCCGGGATGTGGTCGAACTTGCCCATCGAAACGCCGCCGCTCATCAGCAGCACATCGTATTTTTTTAAGCAATCGCCCAAGGTCGCTTCAATGGAAGCGGGGTCGTCGGGCAGGTGCAGCAGGTCGCTGGCGAGGCCCCAAGTGCCCAGCACGGCGGCCATCACGTGCACATTTGACTTTCGGATTTGGTGGGGCAATGGCGTTTCGCTCACCTCCACCAGTTCATCGCCGGAGGAAAGGACGCAGACCCTCGGCAGCGCCGCCACCCGCAGTTGCGATTTGCCGATGGTGGCCGCTACACCCAGTTCGGCAGGGCTTATAAGGCTGCCTTCGGCAACGATTGTCTCGCCATTTTTCCGGTCAACGCCCTGCTCGTGGATGTTCTGCCTTTTTTGGATTTTTTCGATTAAGATAGTCGCAAAACCCGCATCAATGCTGAGGTCTTCGTATCGGATGACGGTATCGGTGCCTTGCGGCAACATGGCCCCGGTCATTACTTCGAGGCAGTGCTCCTGTTGCGCCAGCACCAATTGCGGAGCACCCGCCGCCTGTATGTTTTCGATGAAAAATCGGCGCTGCCCCGCCTCCCACGTTGCGAAGCAAATGGCAATCCCATCCATCGAAACCCGGTCGAAGGGCGGGAAGTCCCGGTCGGCGGTGAGGGGTTCCCGAAGGACACGGCCGACCGAGCGGTGCAGCGGCACGGTCTCGTCCGGCAGGGGCAGGGCGTTTGCTAAAACTATTTCGGTGGCCTGTTTTACGGAAATCACTTGATGATGGATTGAATGAAAGAAGGATTGAAGGATTGAAGGGCTAGGC